>NZ_JBSIUV010000005.1:0-94812 GCF_053654515.1 Helicobacter sp. T3_23-1059
CTAACATTCGCGCAAAGTTTTCAAACCCTTCTGAAATTTTGGAAACGGGGGGGGTGCCCCCCCCCCCCCCCCCCGTTAAAATCAGGGTTATTTGGGGTGGTTGAGATTTCTAAAAGGCGTTTGATTAAATTTACAGGTTTTGGCGTATCAAACAAATCATCTGCAAAATCCGAAAATATAGACTTCATTTCAGTTTTTGCCGTAGTTATAGAGCCTAAATCCTTAAAAATACTTGCAAGAATCTTAGTATTTACATCATATTCGCTTTTATAGATTTTCAATCTCGGCACATTGCCATTTTTAAAATATAAACTAACTTTGCCACTTATAAAATCCTCATAGCTAAATTTCCAATTTCTAACGCATTCTGTGCCATTTGGTAGTTGAATCGCAAATTTATTTGTATCGCTATTTTGATTTGGGTGCGCTGCATTAGAGCTAAACCACTCGCCTTTTGGGTCATTATCAGGGCTTGAAAATTCCATAGTATTTTCAAGCCTATTAAATTCAAGGTTATTTTTATTTTTGGCATAGCATAGAATATATTCGTGTTCTTTTCTAATAAATTTAGATTGTTTCAAAACACTACTTATAGAATTCCACACGATATTTGCCACAAAATTCCTCTCCCCAAAAATATCATCAAAAAGGCATTTTAAATACGCTTGATTCCTATCATCGATAGAGCAAAATATCACGCCATCATCGCGCAAAAGCATTTTTGCTAACTCTAATCGTGGCTTTAACATTGAGAGTAAATTATCACGCGTGATTGCGTTGTCATAGTTTGTATGCGCAAACTCGCCTAAATTGTCCTTGCCATAGGGCGGGTCGATATAAATCACTTTGATTTTCTCTCGGTATGCGATAAGTAGATTTAAAAGCGCGGGGTAATTATCGCCTATGATAAGCGTATGTGTGGGCTTATTTTTGTCATTTTCAAAGCTTAGTTTGCTATCTTTGGCGAAAAAATGAATGTCATTGCTAGGATTTTCTAATCTAATATCAAAGTGAAATCCTGTCTTTTTATAAGTCGTGCCAAGTGCTGAAATCGCCTGTGCTTCGGCGATAATTTCGGCTTTATTGATTAGCTTTTTTAGTAGCTCATAATTATTTTGCTCTAAAATCTTATCCTCTACCCGTGCTTTTAGCTCGCTCAAAATGTCGCTTTTTACTTGCTCTAAATTACTCTACATTGCTTTGCCTTTGATTTGTAGGATTTTTAAAGTTGCAATTTTAGCAAAATTTCACCAAAATTTGCTTTTTTAGATTCGGCTTTGGATTCGCATATTTATGGGTAGGATTCGCGTGAATCTATGCGCCTAGCCATAGTCCCGCACACGCGCAACATAGCACAAATGGCGTGAAAATAAGCGCGTATTTGCAATAACGCCAAAAGCCAAAAGTTATCCCCCTTTGGGAAAAAATCGAGCTTTTAGCAAGCAGTGATAGCCAAAGCAAAGTGCAAAGAGAGCCGATAGGGGTTAGCTTTGAGCCGATGTTGCACCCTAGCAAATGCGCATATACAAGGGTTTGTTTGAGATTTGTATTTATACCAAAGTCAATACTTGCTAAACTCAAAGTGAACAAATGCGGTTTTTCTCCAAAAAAATGCGCAAAAGGAAAAGGTGGAAACATCTCGTGTATCGTTAAATTGCCAAAAAGCACCATAGGCAAATTATTAAATATACTTGAGCCAATCGCACTAGCAACACTAACGCCAAAAGTGCTACTAATTGCATCGTGGGATAGCCCGCTTAAAAACACATCAAATGTGAGCTGAAGCTCCGTTTTTGTAAGCGCGGATACCACCACAAAGAGCCCAAAGACAAAGATGATAATGCCAAAAGGCGCGTTTTTAAGCGTGGATTTTGCCTTGCTATGCGACTTGCGCCACAGAGTAAAAAGCAAAATCCCCGCATAGATTCCGCAATTCACACTCAAAGGCAAGCTAAAATGCGTGGAGAGGAAAAAACTCGCCACAAACACGCAAAGACACGCGCAATGCAGGGCAAAAAGTTTGTTTGAGAGTTTGGGTTTGAGCGAGGTGCGAAAGAGCAGTGGCACATTTAGCGAAGTGCGAAATACGACTAAAAACAACGCGATTGCGCTAATGATGCCAAAAAGATTTGGCAAAAGCATCGCTCGTGCAAAGTCGCCAAAGCCTATGTGGTAGAATCTTGCGGTGATAATGTTGGTGAGATTTGAGATAGTAAGGGCATTTGAGCTAATGTCGCACATAAAGGCGGTGGCGAATAAAAAGGCGATGATTTGGGGGTTTGTCGCGTTGCGTGCGCGCAAAAATAGCCCTAGCACAAGCGGGGTAAAAATCAAAATCGCCCCGTCATTTGCCAAAACCGCGCTTGTAAGGGCGCAACAAAGTGTGAGTAAGATAAATGCCTTGCGCGTGTTTATGGCAAATTCAGCTTTTTGCGATATTGCACTAGATCTCAAATCTGCTTCATTGCAACGCACGCCCAAGTGCGCCTCATTCGCAGATTCTCGCTCTAGCACAATCTCATCAAAAATCTTAGAATTTGCGTTTTTTGTCATTGCGAGATTTGACGCAGTCAAATCGTGGCAATCCACATTGTTATATGGTTGCTTCGCTTCGCTCGCAAATTCTGTAAATTGAGGTTTTACAAAAAGCAAAATATCTTTTTCTTTGTCATTCTGAGCGAACGCAGTGAGCGAAGAATCTCTATTGTTTGAGGTTTTAGAGATACTTCGGACTACGCCCTCAGTATGACAAGTCAAATCCTCACAATGCCAAGAATTAGTTTTTGCCTTTTTTACGGAATATTTTACGGCACAGATTTTTAGCACCCAAAAAATCAGCCATTCAAAAAATCCAAACGCCTGTAAGCAATAGCTAATCACAATAAGCGCGATGAGGGTAAGCGCAGAGTCCCAAATAAGCGAAAATATAAAGCCCAAATCGCGTAGCTCCACAAGCCCAAGTGCGAATGTCGCCACCGCACCAATGCTAGAATACACCCAAATGCCAAATCCAAACGGACGGCGCAAAATCCCAAAAAGCGTGAGGGCGAAAATGATAAAAGCCAACATTTAAATTTTCCTTTGCATTGCCAAAAAATTACAAAATCTTTTTTAAATCACTAATAAATTCTGCAAATAACTTTATCTTTTTGCTAGGCTCAAAATCTGCGCTACTTAAAATATAGCACCCATCGGTATCGACCTCACAAATTGCCCTGCCTTTTTTAGCAGGATTTTTTACGCGCAGGGTTTCGTCCTCATCAAGCGTGATAAAAAATACTTTAATATGACTTGTAATGCTAGATTCTAGTAATTTAAGTTTTCAATATCCTGTTTGGGCTATGCGTTCGCGCAAGGTAACCTTGCTTGATAGAACAGCAATAATTTTGCAAGATTTTGGCTCAAAAACTACCATATCCACATCGGGCAAGTGCATACCAAACTCACCATAATCCACACAAAGATTGCGTTTTATCATTTCCAAATTTTTAGCTAAGTTTTTGGTTGTTTCTAGTTTGTTGCCATTGATGATTTCTAGCCCTAGATTTCGCACACTATCAGCGATTATGTATTCGATAAGTTTTTCTAAATTTTTCCCCTTAAATGCCCTCCAAGATTGCTCGGTATCATTTATGCCTTTTTGCAAGGCAAAATCTCTATGGATTTCCTTTGCTTCCTTAAAAATTTGCGAGAGATATTTATATGTCTCATTGCCAAATTTTGCTTTTTTGTTTTCATAAAGATTTATTAAGTCCGTGATAGTCATTGCTTCTCCATTATCAAAATGTATTCGGTGGGATATACGAGTTTATCGGTATTTTTTGTTTTTGCAAATCGTCCTGTTTTAGAGTCGCGTGTGGAGGGGAGCATTTTTGATGGGATTTCTCTGTGGATAATATCGTGCATTTTAAAGCCTAGATTTTGCATTTGTTCAGCAAATACTTCCGCGTTTAAAATCTCAACTCCCCTAAATTCTGTATTGCCAATTACTATGCAGGCTTTTGATTTTGGTTTTAGCACACGATACATTTCTGCAAATGATTGCAACATATCAGCATAATAGCATTGCACTTCAATAGCTTTTTTACCCTTAAGTTGCGTGATGATATTTTGTGCGATTTTGCTTTGTAAATCCGTGTTTGGTAAAGAGTTTTTTCTAAAACTACTGCCTATAAATTTTTTTCTAAATTCGCTTAGATTATCCAAAAATCCAAGCCATAGACTTGGTAGCTGGTGCAAATCGGCATATTCATAACTCGTTACATACGGAGGACTTGTAATGATAAGTTGGACTTCGTTGTCTTTAAGTGGCAAACACCTAGAATCCCCACACGAAAGATTTAAATGTTTGTCAATATTTGTGAGCGTATTTGCATCAAGCATTTGGTTAAATTGTTCGTGTTTTTTTATCATTTTTTTTGCTTGAGTTAAAAATAGTGTGTAGCAATCTGCATCTTTTTTGTGTAAATCTCTTGTAGGTTTTATGCTTTTTTGTAGCCAAATCGAGCAGGTTTTTAAAATCTGAGCAAAAGCGACTAGATAAAAATCTTGTATATCTTTATTTTCAATCCCTAAAATGTGCGTCAAAATTTCTTTAAGTTCGCGCTTTTGCTTTGACTTAAACCAATAATCAATGCGCTCATTTGAATCGATATTTTTTAGATTTTGGATATTGTTACATTTTGCTTTCTTCTTAGAGTTGTTTTGTGATGATTTTTGAAAAAATAGCGAGTTTTTATCATCATTTGAAAACTTCACTGACAACGCACTAAACTCTTGCTTCAAAAGATTTATATCTAAGGGCGTAGTTTTTACCTTTGCGACAAGATATGCGATTTGATTTATATCTACCCCAGCGCAACGGCGATTATGCACAAGGGTTTCTACCATAGTCGTCCCACTCCCCATAAAAGGGTCAAGCACCAAGTCCAAAGGCTTACTATATAGTTTAATTAGTCGTGAGGTAAGTTGAGGGATAAATTTTGCAGGATAGGTATAGTAGCTGTGCGTGATATAGGCAGTGTCTTTTTGTGTTTTATCACTAAACGACCACGAATAATCAATGGGAATCGTGCGAAAATCTTGTAAATTGATTGTATTATTTTGTGAATTTTTTTGCGTTGATAGCGAAAAATCTAATCTAGATTCTAGATTTTGCTTATATTTTTCATCATATTGCTGTGCTACTGAAGTCATTTAAAAAATGTCCTTTTAGTGAATTTGTTGCCATTATATTATGTTTAGATTAAAAAGCGTAACCAAATCACAATTATACAAAACTTTGCCTATTTTATTTTCGCTAAGGTTTTTTAAAAGGGTTTTATCCCAAATAGTTTCTTTGCACCTGCGCACCATAGGGCTAGTCCAAAATTACGCAAAAACAAGGTAGCAAAATCGCGCTAGATTCACACCAGCCATCTACATTCACACCGCGAATGTTTCGTGTGTGGCTTTTGTGTGCGGTATCGTCCTGCGTAGCATAGCGCATTTACACGCGCTTTTAGCTATCCACTCTTTGTTGATTCGCACCGCTTCCGCGCTAGAATCTATACCGATAAAATTCCGCCCCAAATCAAACGCCTCGCGCAAAAATCCCCCACTCCCACAAAAGCAATCCATAACAAGCGAATCTGCGTTTGATGACATTAAAATGATTTGTCGCAATAGCGCGGTGTTTTTCTGCGTGGGGTAGCACACTTTTTGAGCGTCTTTAAATTCCCAAATATCTTGGATTTTCTTTTCTGTGTAATCTTTGGCATAGATTTTTTTACGCGGATTGCCGTTTTTGCTCCACTCGATTAACCCCTCGCTTTGTAGTCTATCAAGTTCGCTCAAAGCACAACGCCAATGCCTACCTTTTGGCGGTTTTAGCCCCCTCCATTCTTGCCCACTCTCACCATTTAGCACCTCGCCCGGTGCGTGAAGCGGGATAGTCGTGTATGCACCCTTTTCATCGCGCTTGTTAAAGCGTTTGTCTAAATCGCTTTGTGCGACTTTCTCGCTCACTTCATTCCAAATAAACTCCGCACTTTTAGCATAAAATAAAATGTTATCTTTAATATTGCCATAGCCCTTTTTAGCGAAATTTTTAGGATTGCATTTCACACGCGTAATGTCGTTTATAAAGCACTCCCTGCCAAAAATCTCATCAAGCAAGATTTTGACATAATGCCCGATTTTGCAGTCTGTATGCACATAAATGCTCCCTTTTTGGCTTAACATTTCGCGCATCAAAATTAAGCGATAATATAAAAATTCCAAATACGAATCTAGGCTAAATTTATCGTTGTAGGCGACATTTGCGCTCAAACTCGCGCTCACCGTGCTACCCATTCTAAAAGTGTTGTTTGTGGCAAATGGCGGGTCAATGTAGATTAAATCAATGCTGTTTTTGTAGTCTTTTTTGGCTTTGTCGCTTTGGAGCAAAAAGCGCATAGCATTTAGATTATCATCAAAAATAAGTAGATTTTCTTTGCTAAAATCCCCTTGCAAGGCGTTTTTATAACGCTCTTGTAAAAATTCTTTTGGGCTTTTGAATTCTCTAAAAATCTCTAACATATCGCTACACCTGATACAAAAAATCACGCAACAATAATGCCGAAAAAATGTTTTTGTCCTTATGTGCCATTAGCGTTTCAAACATTTTGCCTTGATTTTTAATGTAGCATACGCCATCTAAAATAGCGATTTTTACGACATTTTCGCCTAAATTTTGAGAATTTAAAAGCGCGAAAGCATCATTAAGCTGTGCGTTTTGGTGTCCGCCAAAATCGCTTAAAAATTTTGCCTCGCCCAAAATATATTTGCCATTAAATCTAGCGATAAAATCTAGCCCTTTTTGATTTTCATAACCCAAAGATTCACACGCAAAATCTTGCATAGCCAAATCACTAGCATTTAAAATCGCATTGTCTTTTGTATTTTTGAAATCTTGCAAAGGCAGTGGCATTAAGCCAAGCGCACCACTATTTACCCACCTTTTAAATAATGGTCCTATTTGTCTATTTGTCTCTTTTGGTTGAGAGAGATTTTTATAGATTTCATCAAGCCCCATTTCTTTGAGCCTACCGCAAAGTCGCGCTATTGTCATAGGATTGCGCTCTATCGCACTTCTATCACGGCGCAAGTAGGCTACATACGAATCTTTTATGGGAAAAAGCTCAAAATCAAGCAAAGATTCGATAATTTTGTCTTGATTATTTTGCTTAAATTCTTTTTCAAACGCGCTCCATTTTTGCGTGTCAATTTCGCGCAAAGTGTCAGGACTCATAGGATAGACACGAAATAGCTCATCAAGGTAGTTTTTGGCATTTGCTAACTCTATGCTTTGGGAAAGAAAATAATTCATTTAGATTCCTTACAGGTTTTGCTTATCACAAAATCCAAATTATAGCAAACTTTGCTTATGTATTTTCACAAGGCTTTTTCAAAAGGATTTTGCCCCAAATAGTCTTTTTGCACCCGCGCACCACAGGGCAAGTCCGCATAATGCCACACCTCCTAAAAAAAGATACGCGCTAAAGTAGCCATAATATTGCGCGAAATACCCGCCTACGCCATTGCTTAACGCCCCGCCAAGTCCCCCGCAGGTAAGCGCAAAGGCAAGTCCTGCGTTGATATGTCCGCTCCCACGCAAGATAAGCGCGACCACTACGGGTAAAACTACCCCGCTAACCCCCGCTCCAATGCCATCTAAAATCTGCACGACTATCATCGCCCCTACACTATCAAAATGCGCTGCCACGCCCCCGCGAATGATGAGCGCGAAAAAGCAGGCAAAAAAGAGCCAAAAATAGAGTTTAAATTCTGAATCTTGCGTGGATTTTGCGGGATTTGTGGAATCTGCTTTATGCCAATCTTGCACCTTGCGCAACTTTGCTTTATACAAATCTAATTTTCGCAACAATCTCCCGCACAAAAACGCCACAAATATCATCGTGCTTTGCGCGATAAGAATGGTAGCTGCGGCATACGCGCCACTTGAGTCGATACCTAGTCTCTGCGCCCTTTGGCTTAGCAGAGGGAGCATTGCAGCATTGCTAAGGTGGAAGCAAAACATTATCACGCTTAAAAATAACACGCGTTTATCGGTAAATAGCGCGATTAGGCGCGTGGGTTTGGGTTTAGGTGTCGCTTCAAAAGTCGCTTTGCTACAAATCTCGCCCCGCGCGGTAAAATCATCGATAGACTCTCGCTTTATGAGTGTCAAAACCACAAGCGAAATCCCCCCAAGAGTCGCCGTAATCACAAACACACTCACAATGCCAAAATACAGCGCAAAGCAAAAACTAAGTGCCGCACCAAACGCCGTCCCTGCGTGTTTATAGGCTTCGTTTCTCGCCGTTTGGAGCGGATAGTCGCGCACACCGACAATGCCAAGCGTGAGTGCGGCAAACGCAGGGGCTAAAAACACCCCGCTAAGTGCGACTAGCCCTTGCGCTAGTAGCGTGAAAATAAATGAGGGGAAAAGGTAGTTTAGGGCGCAAAACGCGATGATAAGGGCGATAAATGCGCCTATAAGCTCTTTTTTGCGCGTGGTTTTATCCACCAAAATCCCGCAAGGCACACCTAAAACAAGCGCGATTAGACTTGAAATCGTGCCGATTCGCCCTATTTCAAATTCACCAAAGCCATTTTGTAGTAAAAACACGCCCAAAAATGGTCCCAAACCATCGCGCACATCAGCGACAAAGAAATTGAGCCACGCTAAAAGATTGTGAGGATTCATAGTCAAAAATCGCTTAAAATGCGTGGATCTTGTTTAGATTTGTGCCAAAAATCCACGCGATTCGCGCTATAAGATTTGTGCTATTTTCGCAGTTCATTATAGATTTTCTCGTTTGTTTTTAGTTCCTCTTTGTCGCGTAAATTGCGCTCATTTAGTCGATTTGTAGTGATTGATTGCTCGATGTTGTAGAGTTGGTTTAGTAGATTTTGCTTCTCATCGCCTTGTGCGTGATAGAGTTTTACTTGCAAAATGCGCTTGTCAAGCTCGAGTTTCTCGCGCTCATCGCGGAATCTTTGCGTGGCTTTGTGCAATTCGTTGCGTGATTTGTCCTCGATTTGCAATGCGCGGATTTGTGCTTCTTTACTTGCATTTGCAAAGATTTCAGGTGCGATTCCCTTTATGCGTGGCAATTCTGCACCTAGCGGGGTGAATCCTGCCTCGTGTGGTGGGTGTAAATCGTGTGGTTTAGCATTCGCGCTTATGGCGATAATCGCGCTAAAAAGTAGCGCAGTAACGATAAAATGTCTCATTTTCTGTCCTTTGTGTTAGGTTTTACATTGAAATAAACGCTATTGTAGCCAAATTTGCTTGCATATTTGGTGCTTTGTGGCGAAATTTACGCGACTTTTACCACTGCATATAACTTACTCATACTTTGCGCAAATGCCAAGCGCACAGCACAATAGCACTTGCGCAAACTAAGCCAATTAACAAGATTTTGGTATAATCGCTTTATGTGAAGATTTTACCTATGAAAAAGACGCACTACCCACGATTCAAAACATTGTTTTACACTTTATATACAATAAATATTTGAAATAACATATCGCCACAAACGCATTTTGTGTCTATCACTCATAAAAATTTCTAGTAGATTTTAGGCTATGGATTATGGATATTTGGACGACTTTTGAGACACTTTTCACGCTACCGACATTGCAAAGACTAGGGCTAGGACTTTTTGTCAGCTTTTATTTAGCCTTTGTAAGTATCGTGCTATCTATCGCGCTAGGGAGTGTGGTGGGGCTAGCGATGATGAGTAGATTTTGGATTTTGCGCGGGGTGATGAAAATCTATTTAGAATCTATGCGGATTATTCCTGTGCTAGCATTGCTATATGTGCTATATTTTGGCTTGCCACAGATTCTAAGTTTAAGCATAGCAAACTACGCCGTAGCTATCATTGCTTTTAGTTTATGGGGAAGTGCTGAAATGGGCGATTTGGTGCGTGGTGCGCTAGGAAGCATAGATAGCCATTACAAACAAAGCGCGCTAGCATTAGGATTTACTACCTTGCAGATACAAGTTTTTATCATATTTCCGCTAGCCTTTAAGCGACTTTTGCCAAACCTTATCAATCTTTTTACGCGAATGATAAAAACCACCTCGCTTGTGCTTTTTATCGGCATTAGCGATATTTTGCAAGTAGGGAGACAAGTCATTGAAGCAAATAGGGCATTGCTAGAAGCACCATTTATCATTTATGGTTTGATTTTGTGTCTATATTTTGCGCTATGCTACCCGCTTAGCCTTATAGCCAAAAAGCTAGAATCAAAAGCCTGCTAGCCACATAAAAAACGGAGAATCAAATGCCAACGCAGATTTTAAAAATAGTAAATCTCAAAAAATCTTATGGCACTAAAGAGGTGCTAAAAGACATAAATTTAGAGCTACACAAAGGCGAAGTGCTATGCCTGCTAGGTCCTAGTGGCTGTGGCAAATCAAGCCTGCTAAGGTGCATAAATGGGCTAGAAACCTTTGAGTATGGCGAAATCTACTTAGAATCTAACCTCATCACTTCAGGGCAAAATCTACCATCACAACACAAATCCATAAATTTTAATAACTCTAATATTCCCACAAAATCTAGTCCAAAATCCACCAAAACAAATTGGAGTAAAATCCGTCAAGAAATCGGTATGGTGTTTCAAAACTACGAGCTTTTCGCGCATCTAAGTGTGGAGGAAAATATCTCTTTAGCTCCGATAAAAGTCCAAAAACGCGACAAAAAAGAAGTCTTAGCACAAGCCCACGCACTCCTAAAACGCGTAGGGCTAGAATCATACACAAAATCCTACCCAAAAACCCTTAGCGGCGGGCAAAAACAGCGAGTGGCGATTGTTCGGGCATTGTGTATGAATCCTAAGATTTTATTGCTAGATGAAATCACCGCTTCGCTAGATCCAGAGATGGTGCGCGAGGTGCTAGATGTTGTTTTATCCCTTGCAGATGAGGGCAAGACAATGATGATTGTTACGCACGAAATGGGTTTTGCAAAGGCGGTTAGCGATAGAATCATATTTTTGGATAATGGCATAATACAGCAAGAAGATAGCCCAAGTGAGTTTTTTACCAATCCCAAAACCCCTCGCGCACAGAAGTTTTTGCAAAGTTTTGATTTTAAGCCACGCAAAAATTTGGGCTAGATATTATTTCTAAGATTTTTTGAATTTTGTGGTTTTTGGATTTAAAAACAAAATCTAGATTTTGCGCTAATTTTGCGTTATTTTGCACTGATTTTGCATTGTCATAGAATCTGTTGAAATTACTTGGCTGTTAAATAAAAATTGTTGACAGGCTAGTTTTTGACTATTTTTACTCTTTTTGCGTTTCGTTAGATTCTCTGTTAGATTCCCCGCTAGATTCATCATTAGTTTCGCCATTTAGATTTTCCTGCGCATTTTCTACCTCTTCAAAAACTTGCGCATTTTGGCTAAAAATCTCAAAATCCCTACCCTCAAACTTCACTTGCTCCACTATGCCTAAAATCTGCTTTTGCAAAGCACCTGCTAGCTCTAAAAACTTCTCTTTTTCTTTTCCGCTTAGCTCGCTTGCTACCGTGCGGATTCGCTTTAGCGGATCGATTGGCTGATTTAGCTTATATAGCCCAAAATGCAAATGCGCCCCCGTGCTTAAACCGCTAGAGCCTACCTTGCCGATGAAAGTCCCTGCTTTTACCTGCGCTCCTATACGCGTGTTTATCGAGCTTAGATGCGCATATAGCGATTTGATTCCGCCATTATGTGCGATTTCGATGACTTTGCCATAGCCTCCGCGCACGCCTGCGTAGGTTACCATACCTCCCGCAGTCGCCCTCACAGGTGTCCCAGCACTCGCCACATAATCCACCCCATAATGCGGACGGACAATCTTTAGCACAGGGTGCTTCCTCCCTAGCGAAAATCTCGATGAAATGCGCGTATAGCTTACAGGCGGGATAAAGTGAAAACCAGCCATTTCTTTGCCATTTGCATCATAATAATTGCCATTTGTGTATTGAAACACAAAAAGAGGTTTTTTTGCTACCTCTATCATACTTGCCTTTATATCGGGGCTACCATAGGGCGCACCCAAGCGATAATCCCGCTCATAAAGAATGGATAGTTTGTCATCTTTATGCACCATAGTCGCAGGACTTCTAGCAAAAATATTTGAAAATTCGCCTGCTAGAACCCTGTCATTTGTAGCGTTTATAATGTCGATATATGGGGAGTTTTGCACTTTTAGCGTTAGCACTTGTTCTTTTTTAAAGGAAGCGATAGGGATAAAATCTAGCACAAATTCATCATTGTGCTTATAAATATGGATTTGCGCACTATTGCTTATGGGGATAAGCGCGTGGAGCAAATCCCCCTCATCATTTCTAAGCGTGTAATAAGTCGCATTTGCTTTGACTTCTGCGGTTAGCTCTTTGTCTTGTGATGGGAGGTTGTAATACAGTTTTATGGGGATTAGATTTTGCTCAAAAAAACCTAGCAAAGTCAGTCCATTTGCCCAAGATAGCCTCTCGCCAACCGCACCAAAGCTAGCACTTCCAAATCCAAAAAAGCCTATTATCAAGCAAATTTGCAAACTAGCGCGATAAGGTTTTAAAATACATAAATGAAAAAGGCGAGATTTAAGAAAAGAATGAGTAGGCATTTTCTCTCTTTTTTATGTTTTTTTTTTGCGTGTTTTAGATTTTGGTATTTATGATAACAAATGCCAAAATTTAGTGCCAAAAAAATAAATGTAAAAAATGTAAAAAAGCGATTTTACCCAATTTGTGCTAATTTATGCAATATTTGTCTTGCAAAGGCTTGCAAAAATCTTGAAAAATCAAAATCTTATGCTACGAAAATCTAATCACTAGAATCTTGTTTTATTTGATTTTTTTGAAATTGTTTTTGGACTTCTTTTTGTATAGCTTTGCATAATGGAGTATGATTTGTGTGGGATTTTATGATAGTATCTTGCCATATTATGGCACATACTTGTTTGTCGTTTATATATATCCACTCTTGGTTTATGTCTATTTTTTCTAAGCAAAATTTTTGGGATTTTTTATCCAAATACTTAGATATTTGACAAAATCCATCACTAAAAACTCTATTTACAATCTCGTTAGCACTAGCGTTTTTAGCGGCTAATGCTAAGGCGTATTTTGCTAAATATAGTTCGCTCAAATACCACCGCGCAAAATGCTGGATAAAACTTTCAATTATTGCATTGTTAGTATCTATATCAAATTCTGCTAATAAATCATCAAATTGCTTCTTGCTAGGATTTGTAAGGATTAAATCTTCATAATTTAGCTTTTTAAATGCGTTGAAAATCTCATCGCTTTTTATAGATTTTAGTAAAATATAGCGTTCATATCCTTGAAATCCAACATCAACTATTTCTTTTAGCCTTGCTTGATTTTTGGGAGTTTTTAGCGCGTTGTAAGTGTTATTCAGCAAAAAAACTTCTGTTGGGTGTCCGCAAGAAACATCCATACATACTTCATTGTTGTTGATAGATTGGTGCAATATTATTCCCAAAATCTCATCTCCACCGCTTAATATAAACCGCTCCTGCTCGCCAAAAAACTCATTTACTAGCGTTGCTACTTGCTCATATTTTTTACTCTTAGTTTGATTCTCATACATCTCGCTAGCAAAAAAATCATCATCATAAAAGTTAGCCAAAATATTAAATAACCAAATTCGTTGGGCTTTTTGGTAGCTTATGATAAAGTCATTGATTAGTTTTTGTATTTCTTGCGGTTGTATTTCTTGTGATTGTATTTCTTGCGTGTGTTTTGATAGATTTTGTATTTCTTGTTGGGCTATGTTTTCAAGCGTGGCATTAAATCTAAAATGCTCTTTTTGATATGCTTTTATGAGTTGGAGGATTTTTATTTGCGGGGTGTCATAAAACGCTTTAGAATCTGTTTTTGCAAAATCTTTTTTAGATTTTATCTCTTGTGGGATTTCTTTTTTGATTCTAGCTTCTCTAAATAGTGGCTCAAAATCGCTTAATTCCACCGCTTGCGCAAAGAGAGTGAAAATCACGCAAGCAAAGATTATGTTTTTTATCATTTTAAAATCCTGTCAAAAAAGATTCTATAAAACACTATCCTAAAAAACCCAAACAATTTCAAACCATTTATCATTTTGCATTCTCCAATTTTTAGAAAATTTTACAATCATAAAATCACTCGCTAATCCCGCATTACAACACCCGAAATTCTTCAGGGTTATCAAGTGCATAGCGGAATCTCTCCATATCCACGCGCTTATCCCATATACTTACCATTACGCACGCTACGACATTTCCACAGAGATTGCCCACGCTTCGCATTTCGCTTAAGAACTTATCGATTCCAAGTATGGCTGCCACCGTTACAGCGGGGATTAGGTGCGAGCCATCGCCCATCGTAAGCGCGGAGAGCGTCCCTGCTAGCACGATAAACCCGCTTCCCGTTACGCCCACTGCGCCCTTAGAGCTTATCATCAAAATAAGAATTAGCGTGATAGTTTGCTCGATAGTGATAGGAATGTCAAAGGCTTGAGAGAGGAAAATCACCGCAAGGCTTAGATAAATATTTGTCGCGTCCAAATTAAAGCTATACCCCACAGGCATTACAAGCCCCACGCTTGCCTTTTGGATTCCCGCTTTTTCGAGCTTGCGCATTAGGGGAGCTAGCGCAGTCTCAGAGCTAGAAGTCGCAAAGACTACTAGCACCTCCCGATACACAAAGCGCATTAGCTTAAAGATATTGATTTTGCCAAGCAGACAAATAATCCCCAAAATCACAAAGATAAAGGCAAGCACGGCAGCTGCCATCGTGAGAAGGAGCTGTGCCATACCGCTAATGGAGGCAAAGCCAAACTTAGCGATTAAAAAAGCCATAGCCCCAAATGTCGCTAGTGGCGAATACCAAATCAGCGCGGTTAGGACTTTGAAAAAAGTCTCTTGCATAGATTCTAAGTAATTTAACGCCTTTTCTTTTATCGCAGGGCTTGTAAAGCTAAGTATTATTGCCACGCAAATCGCCATTACAAGCACTTGGAGGATTTTGCCCTCCACAAATGGCGTAATGGGGTCGTGGGGAATGGCTGTTTTTAAAATGTGCAAAATCTCTCCGCCAGCACTACTTGGCATACTTGAGCCCTGCGCGATATAGCCCGCCACATCTCCAGAATCTAAAGACTCGACTTTTAAGTGCATTCCGTGCCCGGGCTTAATGAGCTCGCCAAAAAGCACGCCGATGACAAGCGCAAAGGTGCTCACCACCTCAAAATAAATCAGCGTCTTTAGCCCCAAACTCCCCAAAGTCTTTAAGTCCTCTAGGCGCGTGATACCAGTGATGATGGTAAGGAAAATGATAGGTCCCATTAAAAGCTTTAGCCCTTTGATAAAGGGGTCAATGGTGTATTCTTTGCTAGCTATGCTAAAATGGTGGAAAAAGCTGATTATGTCGTTGTTTGTGGCATTTGGCGCAGTATCATAAAAGCTCCCAATGCTCCCAAACACCACGCCTAAAAATATACCAATAAACACCCAAAACACAAGACTTCTCGCAATGCCCTTGCTCATTTGTTGCTTTTGTTTGTAGCTACCTTGTTTATGCGCTTTTGTCAGCATTTACACCCCTTTGTAGTAAGCATTACTTCTTGCTATTTGTGTAGTTTTTGTCAAGTATTTTTTTGTGATTTATTTGCATAAATCGTGTTTTGCGCAAAGTTTTTGTATAAGAAGTTTTGCATAAAGTTTTGCCTAAAATTGTAGGCTTTTACACAAAACAATGCAAGAAAAAAATACAAAAATCATCACAAAATCTTAATAAATTTAGGCTCATTTTAACTTAAGCGGTTGATTTCTTATCATTTTCAGCAAGATTTTATACAAATCTTGTCCATTGGTTTTAGTGATGACTATCTAAATTCTGTTTTTTTATAAATAAAGCAAAAAATTCTCTTTTTTGATTCTCCTAAATTTAGCAAATCTATGTTTTGCATAGCCACTTTTTTCTGCAGTTGCAAGTCAAACAAAAGAAAAAAACGGGGTTTTTTGCTAGCTACTTAAGTCTCTTTTACCTCTCACTCTTTTAGCACCGAAAATCTATATTAAAAGGTTGCTTTCATCAACTTCGATTTTGCCATTTAATTTAGATATTTTCTCACATTCTTTGGCGATTAAAATGCGAATTTGATTGATGATTTTATTGACACTTTGGCGAGAAATGTTGCTTAATTTTGCAATTTTAGAAGCTTCAATATCAAGACTTCTTACAAAAGCTACAAGTGTAAGCGAAGTAGAAATATATTTAATAATCTCTATTGTTTTTGCCTCTGAAATTCTTGCAAAGTTTTTTATTATGTGGTGATATACTTGTTTTTCATCGTGTGCATCATAACTTAAGACTCATTTATGTGGGACTAAGTAAAAGATAGCTTTTTTATGAAAATATACCCACCCCCTTAGTCCCCCTCCGCAGAGGGAGGGGGAAATTTTTCTCATACTGAGGTTTGGCACAAACCAAAGTAACTCTAAATTTTAAACACAATAGAGATATTTTGTTTGCTACGCAAACTTAATATGACAAGCAAATATTTTGAGAATTATTTGAGATATTTTACTTCGCTAAATATAACATTATAGTGATTTTTCACTTCCTTGCGGATGTGGCTAAAGGTGGTAAAATAGTCATTGTGAGCGTGGCTTATGCCACGCGTGAAAATCTATAATCTCAAAGAAAATGGATTGCCGCGTTTTTGCAACTTTTGGCAAAGTCGCAAAATCTCGCAATGACAGCAACATTTCATATACTACTGATTTTTGTTATATTGAGCGCGTAAGCGCGAAATATCTTTATTTGCGTTTTAGGTTTTCTTAAAGAAGTTGCGCTTTGAGATACTTCGTTTTTTTACAAAATCTCACAAGATGTTGTAGTATGTGGATTGCCACGCTCGCTTTGCTCGCTCGCAATGACGGAAGCAGAATCATTGCTTACAATGACGGATAATTAGATTGCTACGCTTAGATTCTGCAAAATGCAAAATCCGCTCTCAATGATAGCAATGCAAAATCTAGCAATGACAAATCATTTTTTTGCCATATTGAGTGGGCGTTTTTTAGTGGATATTTGTGTATATTTTTAGCGGGCGTTTAGGGGGCGTTTAGCGAAGTGAAATCTAAACACTAAAAATAGTCGATTTAGATTTGGGCGTTATAATGGATTGGACTTGAAATTGCTATATTTGAATAAGTTGAATAGTGCTTAAATAATGTTTGAATGATTATGTTTAGTTTGTTTATTGTGCGATGTTTAGGAGTTTTATGAGATTTAGGGCAAGTCGTTTTTTTGCGTTGTTTTGGTTAAATGTGCTTGTTTTTAGCGCGTTTTTTGGTGGTGGATTAGGGTGTGCTAATGGATTTAAAATCCAAGAGCAAAGCCTAAATGCCACCGCTCTTAGCTCGGCATATATAGCAGGGGCGCGTGGTGCTGATGCGAGCTATTATAATCCCGCGAATATGGGGTTTAAAAACGATTGGGGGGAGAATAAAAGTGAGTTTGAGCTAGCTACTTCGCTGATTCGTATCCCCGGCTTTAGCTTTGATGTGCCTACGACAAATCAGGGGCTTTATTCAAAGACTAAGCTAACATTTACAGATACTATGTCAAGCACCATTGATACTATTCATGAACTATTCCCTGGGATAGGACTAGGAAGCCTAAAAGCCCCTATTATTTTAGACCACACTTCAGCGGATTCTCAAATCATCACAGGTAGCACAGGCGATACCAACTTTATCCTGCCCAAATTTTTTTACAAAACGAGGACAAATCACGGAATCACGCTAGGTTTTAGCTTTGTAGCTAGCTCGGGGCTAGCGATGGAGTGGGCGGGCAAAGGGGGGGAGTTTCTCCAAGATGTGTTTATAATGATGGTTGAGGCTAGCCCTAGTATATCGTGGACGGTGGCAGATAGATTTTCTATCGGTTTTGGACTGCGCGGAATGTATGCTATGGGGAAATTTAATAATGTCGTGTATGTCCCGCTAGATAAAGATGGCAAAGGAATCTCACTTACCACCGACCAAATCGTAAATCTAGCCAAACACCCAGAATCACTAAAAATACTTATCCCAGAATCTATACGAAATGGATTTGTAGGGGATGTATTAAAAAATTCAACAGTGCAAAGCCTTTTAAAGCTTTTAGGCATTGATTTACGCATAGATGGTTGCACCTCAAGCACAGAACCTACTCAAGCAATAAATTGCGTAAATTGGGGTGCGTTGATGAATGATGTAAAAACCGAAACTACAAACCTCTATGGCACTTCCAAAGTCTATCAAAAAAGCGAGGGTAGTGATTTATCTGTGGGGTATCGCTTGGCATTCTCTATGCGAGTAGTGGATAATGGTATGTTTTCGGTGGTGTTTAATAGCCCTGTGGCGTTTGATATGAGAGGCGAGGTAAAGGCTACGACTTATGTAGGAGGGGCTATGGGAAATGTGCTTACCACCGCTCCGCTAAAAATAGATGTGCAAATGCCAGAAATCCTAACCGTTGCTTACGCGCAGGATTTTTTTGCAAAACGAGTAAGGCTAGAGGGGGTGTATGAGCGGACATTTTGGAGTAGGGGGTGGAAATTTCGAGTAACGCCAGATTTTGAAAACGCAAAATATGAGGGCTTAAGCGGGCTAGTAAGCTACCGCGATGTATGGGAAACACAAGATGGGGCAACACTAAAAAATATGGTAGGCATAGCAGATTTTGGCGTGGTAAGCAATATGGGCGCAGGGTGGAGGGATACCAATACCTTTCGACTAGGAGCGACATATCTAGGCAAAAAAAATCGCCTTATGGGTTCTGTGGCGTATGATGCAGCTCCTAGCCCACAGGATAAAATCGGCATACCCGATAGCGATGGATATATGGTAGGCATAGGACTAAAAAGGAATTTTAAGGGATTTGACTTTGGGCTAGCAGGAAGCTGGACATACAAAGCCTCAATGAGCTCAATGTATCATAGCGGGGGACTTGGCGGGCTATATATCTATACTGCTTCGCTAGGGTATCGGTGGTAGGGTTTATTTATAGCGTTAGATTTTGATTTTGTTAAAAAATTTTTAATCAAAACTTCGTTTAATCTTGCTTTTTTTTAGATTTTGTGTTTAATCTTGCATTGCAAAAGCGAGAAAATTTGCTAGATTTTACGCTATTTAAACCCCGCCATTTTAAGCGATTTCACGCATTTTTTAAAAGATTTTAGCTTTTAAAAAGATTTTGGTATATTTAAGAGATTTGTTGCAATGCGTTTTGGACTTGGGATTTTATATCTTCATAGGCAAAACTCTCTTTAAAATTATCTAGCTTGCCTCCTGCGGCGTTTTTGTGTCCTCCACCACTAAATACCTCCCTGCTTAGCTCGCTTACATCGCATCCCCCATTTGCCCGCAGGCTAATAAGCCCACGCATATTTATATCCATATAAAAATCATAGTCGCTATTTTGTCGCAAAAATCGATTGGCAAGCACGCTAATCCCGCCCATACCATAGCTTAAAAAACCTTTTTTATCGCCATAAAAAATCGTGCATTTATCTTTCATACCTTCTAGCAATTCACATTGTTTGCGTGAGCAGATACTATCCATCGTTTCTTTTTGTGGCTCTCCATTCAATGCTAGCTTTTTTAGCATAAAAACTGCATTATCAAACTCTACCGCGCCTTTTGGCAGATACTCAAACGCAGAATCTAAAAGCGCAAATTTATACGCCCTATGAGGCTCATCAAACATAAAGCGATTTAGCTCGTTGCTTAGGGCTATCATACCAAGTGCGACTTTGCCAAACTCAAAATACTCTCCATCTTCTAGCCAAATATCCACCGCATTTATCATTTCTACAAAATCTTTTAAATTAGCTAGATTTTCTCTTTTTTTGGCATTTTTTGCATTATCTAAAGACGCGCTAGAATCTAAAAACATATTTGGCAATGTCTCATAAGTGATTTTGCTAGCACAGCGCGTATCATCTAGGTGATACCATTCATAGATTTTAGCGCATTCTTCCCCGCTGATATGGTGGTCTAGCAGGAGGGCTTGCACGGATTGTCCGTTTGCTTGGTATGAGGCGATTTTGTCATTTAGCCATTTTGCTTCGCTTAGGGTTAGGTTTAAATCCGTGATTAAAATCAAAAATTCTTTTTTGTTAGATTTTGTGGATTTTGCGTCATTAGAATGAGTAGGCGTGGCAGAATCTTTGGTGCGTTTGTCGTTAGATTTGTCGATTTTGGCGCGAAACTTTGATTCTAGTAGGCTAAGGGTGCTAGATATGTCGCCTTGTGCTAGTTGGGAGTCGATTTTGGTGCAGATATGCTGCAAGCGCGTGGTTACTTCTTTGCCGTAGTTTGAGTTAAAAAAAGTGATATTATCAAATACTTTGTTTGCGATGTATTGGCAACCATAGCCGTCTAAATCGGTGTGTGAGAGATGAAAGACTTGCATTTTTTTCCTTTTTTGTTGTTAGATTTTGATTTTAGATTTTGCGAGGTTTTGCAGAGCTAGATTTATGTCGGTTTTTGCGTGCTTCTAAAGTTTGGCTCTATGATTCCTACAAATTCATATTTAGAGTTTATGTCGATTTCTGCTGAGCTAAGCAGGGTTACATCTACGCGCAATTCACGCAGTTTGTAATATAGCGGACGGCGAAGCTTGGGTCCTGCTATGATGACAAAATGCAAGATATTTTTTGCTTTTAGCTCGCCTATTTTGCTTTCGCACTCTTCTAGGAGTTTTTGCGTTTCGCCTGTGCTTAGCTCTAAGATAAGCCCAAAATCTGGATCCATACGGATTTTGGAGGTTAGATACTCTTCATCGATTGGCGCAAAAGTGAGAATCTTTAGGCTACCATCTTCAGCGGCAAAAGTATGCGTGATTACGCGAGCAAGCTTGGAGCGGACATTTTCTACCACAAAATCAGTATCCATATTTTGCTTATCTACAATCGTTTCTAGGATAGTTAGCATATCTCGTATCGGCACTTGCTCTGATAGTAGCTTTTGTAGCACGGTGCGAATCATAGCGGGGATTTTGCGCGCTTCTTCGATAAGTGCTGGATAATCGTTAGCCATTCTATCAAGGATTTCTTTGACAGCATCGCGAGTGATAAACTCCTCTGCGTGTCGCTTGACTAGCTCACTTATATGCGTGGATATGATTGTGCTAGGGTCGATTATGTTGTATCCACTCATTAGCGCGTCTTCTTTGTCTTTTGGCTCTATCCATAGCGCATTCATACCAAATGCTGGCTCTTTTGTCTCTATGCCATCGATTTTTTTGCCGACAATGCCCGTATCCATCGCTAAAAATTTATGAGGCATTACCGAGCCTTCGCCGATGACTACGCCTTTTAGCTTGATTTCGTAGTTTTGGGGTGGCAAGTGTAGGTTATCGCGGATTCTCACTTGTGGCATCAAAAATCCAAAATTTGACGCTAGATTTTTGCGCACGGAGCGCACCCGCTCGATAAGCACGCCACCTTGTTTTTGATCAGCTAGCCCGATAAGCTCATATCCTAGCCCTAGCTCTAAAAAGTCGATTTTTAGGGCGTCATTTAGATTTCGCTCCTCTTCTTTTTTGATTTCTTCTGGGGATTTTTCCTCT
This sequence comes from Helicobacter sp. T3_23-1059, assembly GCF_053654515.1. Lineage (NCBI taxonomy): Bacteria > Pseudomonadati > Campylobacterota > Epsilonproteobacteria > Campylobacterales > Helicobacteraceae > Helicobacter > Helicobacter sp. T3_23-1059. The sequence goes on from NZ_JBSIUV010000005.1 coordinate 21,651, forward strand.
TTTGGTGCGGGGGAGTGATTTATCTCTTTTTGTTGTTCTTCTTCAAAATCTGGCAAAGAAATATTCATATTAAATCGCTTATTTACCCAATCTATAAGGATAGAAAAAAGACTTCTTTTGTCCTCGCGAGATAACATCCACGCGATAAATAGCATAAGAAGCCCCACAAACATAAGCGACAAAGTAGGGAGTCCGGGCACAGAGGCAAAAAGTAGCAAAATCGCGCCTACAATGATAAGGGTTTTTGACTGGGAAGTAAGCTGGGAGATAAGATTTTGGGCGAAACTTTCTTTTGAGTTTTCACTCACTGCGGTGCGCGTAGCGACTATACCTGTAGCTGTGGCGATGACTAGAGCTGGGATTTGCCCTACGAGTCCATCGCCTATGGTTAAAATACTAAAAGTGCTAGCAGAATCTGCAATGCTTAAATCTCGCTGAAAAACCCCGATAAGAAATCCGCCGATAATGTTGATAATAGTGATGATGATAGAAGCGATGGCATCGCCTTTGACAAACTTGCTAGCACCATCCATAGAGCCATAAAAATCCGCCTCTTGTGCTAATGCTGCGCGCCTAGCCTTTGCCTCATCTTCACTTATAAGCCCGCTATTAAAATCCGCATCAATCGCCATTTGTTTGCCCGGCATTGCATCTAGGGCAAACCTTGCACGCACTTCGGTTACACGCGTAGAGCCATTGGTAACCACTAGCAGATTTACAAGCACCAAAATGCTAAAAATAATCGTGCCGATGACATAGTTGCCCCCAATGGTAAATTCCCCAAATGCTGCGATAATATCGCTAACCGCATTTGCTCCTTTGTAGCCCTCTGTGAGTATCATTCGCGTGGTGGCGACATTTAGGGCTAGACGATATAGCGTAACGATAAGCAAAAGTGTGGGAAATGCCGAAAAATCCGTTGGCTTAGTAATGTATAAGGCTATGAAAATGATAAGGATTGAAAGCATAATCGAAATGGTAATGAGAAAATCCAAAATCGCAGGCGGAAGCGGGACAATGATGATAAACAAAATACACAGCAAAAAGGCTACTACGGTTAAGTCTTTGGATTTTTGCAATGCGCCAAAAAAAGAAAAAAGTCGTTTGGAAATGTTTTGAGCTGTGCTTGCCATTTGTGTTTAGCCTTATTGTGTGTTGGTTTGTATATTGTTTTGTGATTTAAGGTTTGGTAAATTTTGTAGGGATTTTTATTTTTTGCCTTTTTTAGCCTTCTACTTTTTTTAATTTTTTGCTTTTTTTAACTTTTTGCCTTATTTATTTTTTTTTGTTTTTTTGTCGCGGGCTTGCAGATTTTATGCAAAATCTAAGCGCATAAAAATCTCTGCCATTAAAATCTTTGAATTGTAGCTAAAAATGACTAAAAAATGGTAAAAAGCGCAAAGTGAAAAAATATAAAAAGTTATTTTGATAATGTGCTAGTAATTTTATATTTATTTAAGCATAAAGATTTTACAATTCACATTTATTTTACATTTTGCTTGTGAATCTTATTTTCTTAAAATGCTAAACATAATGAGAAAATCAACATTTACAAGAATCCAAATGTTCTAAAAGATTTTGTAAAGATTGCGTAAAAAAGGGGTTTGAAATGGTTTTGTATGGGATAAAAATCAATAAAGCATTGGCATTTGTAAGCGTGGCTATGGCGTGTGGCTTTGCTAATCATATCGCATTTGCCAAAGATACATTAGCCCAAAATATGACAACTGCAAGTAATGCTACGCTTGCTAATAACGAGAGAGAGAGAGAGAGAGTAACTCCGCGCAAAATCTTTCTAATGCTATTCTAAGCCATAACGACAAAGATTCCCCCTCCATTGTAAATAATAATCCCACACTTTCCCCCTCCATTGCGGAGGATTTTGCCTTTTATCCCCCCTCCCTTGCGGAGGGGGTTAGGGGGAGGGTAAATCAAACTCCCGCTTCCTCAAAAAACGCTACAAATGATTCTAATGTGGGCTATACCCACCCCCAAACCCCCTCCGAAAGGGAGGGGGCTTTTAACCCTTCAAGTAAATCGTCATTGCGAGCGAGCAACGCGAGCGTGGCAATCTATAATTCAAGCAAAATAGATTGCCACGATTCTACGCTATGCGCAAATTCTCGCAATGACGGCAATCCTTATTGGGCTAAATATTTTACAAATTCTCGCAATGATAAAAGCAAAATAAACCCACAAAAATACATAAAATTAGCCAAAATAGATTCTATCCGCACGGATTTTGTGCAAGCATATTTGCCACAAGAGGCAACAACTTCAAAAATAAATTCTACACAAAAAGATTTGCCACAAACCACAATAGATTCTATGCAAGTTGCAAACAACACAAATACACAAAACAATGTTTTCATAAATAATTATAGAGATATTTCGCGCTACGCGCTCAATATGACAAATGATATAGATTCTATGAAATCAACAAAATCTATACAAACAGATTCTATGCAAATGTTTTTTGCACAAAATGCAATAACTTCCCAACAAACAGATTCCACACCACAAACATTTGACAAATCCTCGCGATACAATAAACTAAAAAAATCAAACGACTTAGAATCAATAAACTTAGAAGCAAAGGATTTAGGCAAGGTAACTGCCACAGGGCATAAAGATATAAACGCAGAATCTAGGGAAAAATATCAATCTAGTGCGGGCGAAATAAGCAGGCAAATGTTAGATTCTAATCCAAGTGGGAATGGGGATATAACAAGCATTTTAAAAATCCTCCCCAATGTCCAATACGACATAGCACAGCAACGAAGCACTACGCCCGGAGAGATTGACCCTGCGAGAATCAGCATTAGCGGGGGATTGCATTATCAAAACAATTTCCAACTTGATGGGTTTAATATGAATAATGATATAAATCCTATGGGGACTACGGGCTATTATGGCGGGGCAAAGGGACAATCTCAAGGGTTAAATATCGACACAAGCCTTTTAGAGTCTATCACGGTGCAAGATTCTAACATAGGAGCGGCTTATGGAGGCTTCACAGGTGGCGTAGTGGAGGCAAATACACGGCGTCCTAGCAAAAAATACGGCGCAAATATTTCTTATCAATTCACGCAGGGTAATGCCGACCCTAGTAAATTCTCCCTTACCAACTATCATATAAACGCCACCACAGATACACAACTTTCAAATTTTATCAATTCTAGCAGTGAATCAAATCAGCCCGTTTTTACCAAACATTTAATACGCGCTAGCACAGAATCTAAAGTCAATGAGCGATTTGGTGTGCTAGCGAGTTTTTCTAGCACGCTTAGTTTTATCCCACTTTGGTATAACTCTCTTAGCTACTTAGAGGCAGGTGGTATAACGCCAAAAAAGCAAAATCAAAATCGCCAATCATATAACTATTTTTTCAAAGCTTATTATGATTTTAGCCCAAATGTCAGGGCAGAATTTACTTATTCTTACGCACCACAAAACAATACATATTTTATCTCAGGGACGAGAGATAATTTTTATACTTCAATTTTAGGAGGACATCAAGCAGGGCTAAAAACAACTTGGGATAATGCTTTAGGCACGCTTACAAACGCGCTAAGCTATTCGTATATGCAAAATTCCACAGAGACGATAGGCTATACAAATCATCAGTTTTGGTATATGAGTGAGGCAAAAAATTGGGATTATACTTGGGGGAGTGTAAGGCAGGGAGGACACGCTCCATACCATTCTACACAGCACACACTAAGCAATAAAATAACGCAAGATTTTAGAGAATTTGAAGTGCTAAAAACCACGCATAGATTCTCACTCGGTGCAGAAATCGCCTACCAATATGTCCAAAATGAAAATCCTAGATTATATTATGCTAGCTCACATTCCCCACGCCCTATGAATGCGCAAATGCAGGCTAACTGCTTAGACACGAACCAAGAATGGTGCGATACCACAAAAACAACTTATGTCTATACAAATGCTAGCAGGAAGTATGCTGCGGCCGATACTTCAAAGGGTGAGAGTCAATATGATAACTACCGTGTAATCTCGTTGCAAGATTTTGGCATAAGCGATGGCACAACACAAGTCAATGGCTACAACACGCAGATTTGGGAATATGGACAATGGGTAACAGGCTCTAGGGCGTTATTAAAGGGGGGAGTTGGGTTAGACAATGCGTTGGGAGCGGTGTTTGTAGAAGATGATATAAACTTACCCTTATGGAAGCTAGGCGAGCTAAATACTAGACTTGGAATGCGCGTAGATACAGATAGCTATATGGGAAAGGTTACTTTTGCTCCGCGCTTTAGTCTAAACTACATTACCCCTGCACTTTCAGAATTTAAAACACAAATCACAGGGGGGCTAAATCGCTACTATGGGCGCAATATCTTTGCTTACGCGCTCGCTGATGGAATGAATACATTGCTAAAATATATCACAAGAAGCGGACCTGATAAAAGTTTTGATGATATTTTAGCGGAGCATTTTGCCACAGGCAATGTATGCGACCCACAAACAGCTGATTATAGCTACAACTGCGTATATCAGGTTGGGCAAAATCAAACCAAATTTAGCCAGCTCAAAGTCCCCTATGTCGATGAGATGATGATAGGTTTTGTGCAAAATCTCCATAATTTTAGCTTGGGGGTAAAATATATCTATCGTCTAGGCAAAGATGAAGTGCGCAGAAGCAGTCGCAATGTAAGTGGATTGCCCGCAGACCCTGCGTATCAAAGCAACTATTACATATACACAAATGAGGGAAAATCCACAACAAATGTCGTTACAATTACTTTGCAAAATAACGCACCGCTAGAGATTTTAGGCATAAAACATAATATGTTATTTGCGTACGATTGGACAAATGTGAGGCGCAACTACACGGATTATACCGATACGCTTACAAATTTAGAGCTAGCAAATCAATGGATAAGCTGGAATGGACAAATAATCCGCTACGCAGATAAACCCGCAGAGAACTTTATCCGCCCTTACACGATACGACTAAATACCACGCATAGCTTTAGCATTGGACGCACAAGGTGGCTATTAAATAATTTCTTTCGGTATAGAAGTAGCTATCTTGCTATGGCAAGCACGCCTGCAAGCTATGGTGGCGTAAATAACCGCCCACAGCCTGATAAAGTAAATGGCGCGTATGTGGATACCTTTCGTCCGCTTCGTATCAAAGGGGCATTTACTTGGGATATTCGGCTAGGCTTTGAAGTCAATGTGTGGAAAGACAATACTTTGTATGCAAATGTGGATATTTATAATGTGCTAGATTCTAAAAATCTTGCCATTGCTTCGGCTTCTTATAGTGCAACCGCAGGGACAACTGCTGTGCCTGTGTATGAAGTAGGACGACAATTTTGGTTTCAAGTGGGGTATAAATTTTAAAAAGTTGTCATACTTAAATCTTTCTCAACAAGCCTAAATATCCAAAAATTAAACTCAAAAACGAAAGCAAATGCAAAAATCTACAAATAATGCAAATTCCTACAAATAACGCAAACTTCAAAATCTAATGTAAATTTTTAAAATCATTTGTGGCATTTTGATTTCTTGCAAAAACATTAGTATGACAGACGCGCTGTAATTGCAAGATTTTACGATTTTTTTTAAGCAAAAATCATTGCAAATAAAAATGCTTGCAAAACAAACTTACAAACAAATTTACAAACAAACTTGCAAATAAAATTTGCAAACAAAAAATCATCACAAACAAAAATATGTCCTCTTATGTTGTGAGATTTATCACCAAAATCTTACTTCCCCAAACAAAATTCACTAAACATTTTATCTAGCATTTCTTCATTTGTATAGGGCGAGGTGATTTGCCCGATAGATGCTAGCGTGTCTTTGATATGGTAGGCAAATAGCTCTAGCTCGCCCTCTTTTAACCTGCCTAATGCTAAATCCAAATGCGCAATGCTAGATTTTATGGATTCTAGCTGGTATGGTGCACTTAGGATTATCTCGCCTTTTAGGTTACTTTGATTGATGATTTCTTTTAGCTTGTCGTGCATTATACGCGCTGTTTGCTCTACTTTTAGCGCACTTATTTTTAGCATATCTTTGCAGATAGATTTTATACGCTCCACATTAGGGCTTGATAGCGCATTTTTGCAATCGCTTTTGTTTAAAATAGCTAATATTTTTTTATCGCTTTTGTTTGCGCTCAAAATCTCTATCACCTCTTTATCCTCGCTATTTAGCGCATTTGAGCTATCAAACACTGCTAAGATAATATTTGCCTCCCTGATAGCTTGCAAACTACGCTCTATGCCTTTAGATTCTATCACATCATTGCTAGCTCGTATCCCTGCTGTATCGATAAGACGGATAATGCTACCATCGATTAAAATCTCTTCTTCTATGCTATCGCGTGTCGTCCCTGCGATATTTGAGGTAATCGCCCTCTCTTCAAGCAAAATCGCATTTAGCAAGGAGGATTTTCCTACATTTGGTTTGCCGATGATTGCTAGTTTCCACGCGTTGCCTATTTTTGCTCTTGTGGTAGAAAAATCATAGATTCTACATAGCCTAGTTTGCAAGGATTTTAGGTTTATTTTTATGCTTTCAATAAAATCGCTAGGTATCTCCTCCTCACTATAATCAATCATCATTTCAGCACTAGCAAGAGCTAACAATAGCACTTCGCGCACTTCGCGCACAAAATCCCCCAAAGAGCCTTTTAGTTGGGCTATAAGCGCGGTTTGCAAAAATGCGTCCTTTGTGGCTATCATTTGAGAGATGGCATTTGCTTGAGATAAATCAATCCTGCCATTTAAAAACGCCCTCTTGGTAAATTCTCCACCGCGTGCGAGCCTCGCTCCATAATGCAAGCAAGAATCTAGCACTTTTTGGGCGATAATATCGCTTGCGTGGCATTGCACTTCGATAATATCTTCGCAGGTGTAGCTATGCGGGGCTTTGTAATAAATAATAATCGCTTCATCTAGTAAGATTTCATCTTTGTCATAAATATTGCACAGCGTAGCGTAGCGCGGGGCAAAATCTAGGCTAGATTCTTTTGTGGATTTTGCGTTGTTTGCATTGCTTGTGTTTGTGGTGGATTTTGCAGAATTTGTGTCGTTTTCGTTGATTTTGTTGTTTGCATTGCTAGTAGATTTTGATAGATTTGTAGAATTTTTTGTAGCAGTGTTGGCGTTTGCAGAATTTGCAGATTTTATGGCGGGTTTGGCAATTTGTTGTGCGATATAAAGCGCGTTAGCCCCGCTTATGCGGATTATTGCGATTCCCCCTCCTATGCCACTACTTGCTGTGGCAATCGCTACGATTGTGTCTTTTTCGTATTGCAAAATCTACCCTGTTTTGCGCTTGTGGTTTAACATATTGGAGTTTTATTTATTGCCTTGCGCTTGGAGGGCGGTTAAGGCGACTACGCCTACGATGTCCTCCGCACTGCACCCGCGCGATAAATCGTTAATTGGGGCTGCCATTCCCTGCGTGATAGGACCATACGCCTCTGCTTTTGCGAGCCGTTGCACGAGTTTATACCCGATATTTCCAGAATCTAAATCAGGGAACACCAGCACATTTGCCTTGCCTGCGACATTTGAGCCTTTTGCTTTAGATTCTCCCACGCTTGGCACGATAGCCGCATCAAGTTGTAATTCCCCGTCAATAGCGATATTTGGCGCAAGGCTTTTGGCAATATCACGCGCTTGCGTTACTTTGGTAACATCATCGTGCTTGGCACTGCCATAGGTGGAGTGGCTTAGCAAGCCCACAAAAGGCGTGGTTTTTGTGAGAGATTCAAAGCTTTTTGCCGAGCTAATGGCAATGTGGGCGAGCTCCTCTGCGCTAGGTTTTTGCACTAGCCCGCAGTCCGCAAAGACAAAAGTCCCATTTAGCCCAAAATCACAATGTGGCACGACCATCACAAAAAAACTTGAGACGATTTTAGAATCTTTTGCCGTGCCGATGATTTGTAGCCCCGCTCGCAGCACATCAGAAGTCGCATTTATCGCGCCTGCGACCATTCCATCTGCCTTGCCACTTCGCACCAATGCTACGCCAAAATACAGCGGATTATTAAGCAACAACTCTTTCGCGCTAGATTCTGTCATTCCCTTTGCTCCTCGTAATTCTACAAAAAGCGCGATAAATTCCTCTAAAAGAGGGCTAGTAGCGGGGTTTATAAACTCTGCTTTTTGCACGCTTACGCCCTTGTCCTTTGCGCGTGTATGTATATCCGCCTCATCACCTACCAAAATCACTTCTGCAAAGCCCTCTTTTAGTATCGCGCTAGCCGCCTCAAGCGTGCGTATATCGCTCGTCTCTGGCAACACGATTTTTTTAATGTCAGCTTTTGCCTTTGCCTTAATGTTGTCGATAAAACTCATTTTACACCTCTTTTTAAGAATTTTTGAGATACAAAAATATATGCTATTTTGGGTAAATTTATGACTAAATCACTGCTTTGTCGCCTACCAAAATCACAAAAGATTACTTTTATACACATTTTTAGCGTAGATTTTGGTTTGTAAAGCGCAAATGTTTGAAAAAGTCGGCTAGCAAAAACGACTAAAAATCATCTAAAAAATTCGGCTAAAAAAATATCGCTATCGCGCGTATGTAAAGTCAATTATTGATTAAAATCTATTTGCAGGTTTCACAATAGCAGTCTTTGCAGTATTTGCGGATTATTCGCTCGACTTCGTCTTGGTATTTTTGCGAGTCATACATCGCAAAGCAGGATAAAAGCGAGCGGATTTTATGATGCTTGTCAATGTAGTTTTGCAATTCTTTTAGTGGGCGTTTGCCTCCCCATTTTAACCGCTCTTTTAGAGAATCTATGTCTTTTTTGACTTCCGCATTTGCTTGCAAATCACGCGAATAATTCGCACAATAATCTAACCCCCAGATTTTATAATCCTGCCTTGCAAAAAGTTTAAACATTTCTTTGCCCTCCATATTTACAGACATACTTGTGATATTGCTAAATGGCTTTGCCCCAAAAGCAGGAGCAAAAAACCCTGCCAAAATCAAAACAAAAGCAGGCAATGAAAAAATCGCAAAAGTTTTAGTCTGCGACAAACAAATATGCTGCGTGCTAAGCGGTGTCATTTGGATTCCCCTTTTTGTAAGATTTTTGCAAAATGGCAAGAAATGGCAAGATTTGATAAGATTTATGGCAAGAAAGTTTCAAAAAAATAGCGATTATAGCAAGTTTGCCTAAAAAAATGATAAAGATTTTGCCCCAAAACAAGCCCAAAACAAAGATTTTGACAAATCATTAAAATCTATCTATAAAATCCTTAATTCACAATTTGCTTTTAAGCAAACTTTGGTTAAAATTTGCGTTTTTTTATGTCTTGCGTTATTTGGGCGTTATTTGGATTCTTGCTTTTTGGCGGATTTTGATGCGGATTTGGCGAGATATGATTCTATCTTTTTACTTTTGGGAGTGCTGCAAATGGACAATCTACTTGATGATAAAAATATCATAGACATAAATATTGATGATAGTATAAAAGAGAGCTATTTAGATTATTCGATGAGCGTGATTGTGGGGAGGGCTTTGCCTGATGCAAAAGACGGGCTAAAACCTGTGCATCGCAGAATCCTCTATGCGATGAACGAACTAGGCGTAAGCTCGAGGGCTAGCTATAAAAAATCCGCTAGAATCGTGGGTGATGTCATCGGTAAATATCACCCGCACGGCGATACGGCGGTTTATGACGCGCTTGTTAGGCTTGCGCAAGATTTTTCTATGAGATTAGAGCTAGTCGATGGGCAGGGGAATTTCGGCTCAATCGATGGCGATAGTGCGGCTGCTATGCGATATACCGAAGCGCGCATGACGCAAGCAAGCGAGGAAATGCTCCGCGACATAGATAAAGATACGGTTGATTTTGTCCCAAACTATGATGACACGCAAAAAGAGCCAGATGTCTTGCCGACACGGATTCCAAACCTGCTAGTAAATGGCTCAAGCGGTATCGCTGTGGGAATGGCTACAAGCATTCCTCCGCATAGAATTGATGAGATTATAGACGCGCTTTTTTGTGTCATAGACAATCCAACTGCTTCGCTAGATACGCTACTAGAACATATCAAAGGACCAGATTTTCCAACAGGTGGAATCATCTATGGCAAGCAGGGCATAATTGACGCGTATGGCACGGGAAGAGGACGCATACGCGTAAGGGCAAAAACCCACATAGAAAAAACCAAGACAAAAGACATTATCATCATCGATGAAATCCCCTACCAAGTCAATAAAGCAAAGCTAGTGGAGCAAATAAGCGAGCTAGCAAAAGAAAAAGTCATAGAGGGCATAAGCGAAGTGCGAGATGAAAGCGATAGAGATGGTATGCGCGTAGTCATCGAGCTAAAAAAAGATGCAATGAGTGAAATCGTGCTAAATAATCTTTATAAATCCACAACGATGGAGAGCACATTTGGAATCATACTGCTAGCGGTAAATAACAAAGAGCCAAAGATTTTCACACTTTTAGAATTGCTAAATATTTTTATTTCACATAGAAAGACGATTATTATCCGCCGCACGATTTTTGAGCTAGAAAAAGCTAAGGCTAGAGCGCATATCCTAGAGGGGCTAAAAATCGCGCTAGATAATATCGATGAAGTCATAAAGCTAATCCGCGCTAGCAAGGACACAGAGGAAGCAAAAAATGGGCTTATGAGCAAATTTGGCTTAAGCGAGCTACAAGCAAAAGCAATCCTAGAAATGCGTCTCCAACGACTAACAGGGCTAGAGCGCGATAAAATCGAAAATGAATACGCCGAGCTCCTAAAACTAATCGATGAGCTAAGCAAAATCCTAAAAAGCGAAGAGCGACTAAAAGAAATCATCAAAGATGAACTAGCCGAAATCAAAGATAAATTCTCCACGCCTCGCAGGACGCAGATTGAGGAGGATTATGATAGCATTGATATAGAGGATTTAATCCCAAATGAACCTGTGGTGGTAACGATGAGCCACAGAGGCTATGTCAAACGCGTCTTGCTAAAAACTTATGAAAAGCAAAATCGTGGTGGCAAAGGCAAAATCAGTGGCAACACGCACGAAGATGATTTTATAGAATCTTTCTTTGTGGCAAATACGCACGATACGATAATGTTTATCACAAATCGCGGACAACTCTATTGGCTAAAAGTCTATAAAATCCCAGAAGCTGGACGCACGGCTATCGGCAAAGCTGTGGTAAATCTAATCAACTTGCAAGCTGATGAAAAGATAATGGCGACAATCACTACAAAAGATTTTAACAAAGATAAATCGCTAGTGTTTTTCACCAAAAACGGAATCATCAAACGCACTAATCTAAGTGAATATAGCAACATACGAAGTGTGGGCGTGCGAGCGATAAACCTAGATGAAAAAGATGAAGTCGTAACCGCTAGAATCATAACCCAAGAAGTCAAAGAGCTATTTATCGCTACGCAAAAAGGAATGTGTATTAAATTCCCAGTCGATGATGCTAGGGAAATCGGCAGGGTAGCAAGAGGCGTAACAGGCATACGATTTAAAGAAAAAAATGACTGCGTAATTGCAGCCACTACGATAGGAAGCGATGAGGACAAACTCCTAACGGTAAGTGAGAGAGGCATAGGCAAGCAAACAAATGCAGGTGCATATCGCTTGCAATCGCGCGGTGGCAAGGGCGTCATCGTAATGAAAATAGATGACAAAAAAACAGGGAATCTAGTAAGCGTAGTCAATGTAAATGATGAAAAACTAGACCTTATGGTGCTAACAAGCAAGGGTAAAATGATACGCGTAGATACCGAAGCTATAAGAGAATCTGCCCGCAACACGATGGGGGTAAAAATCGTAAATGTGGCAGGTGAAAAAGTCGCATTTGCCGTTACTTGCCCAAAAGAAGATAAAGGAGATGATGAAGCAGATGAAAATAGCGAGAATACAGAAGTAGAAGAATAACAAAAAGTGGAGGGGATGTTGAATGGATTTTTGGAGGTGGAATTTAGAGATGGGATTCTAGGTAAATCACTTCAAGCACGGTATGCTTAAGATTTTTTCTTTTATTGCTAAAATTTTACAAAAGGATAAAAAATGCTTTCAAACACATTCTTTCTTAAATCCTACATTTTGCGCGTAAAATCGCGTTTATTGAGCTATTTTCAAACCCGAATCTCCGTTGCTCATAATTACAAGATTCTCTCGCCCAAATTTTTCTACATTATTTGCCTAAATAGCGTTGCGTTTGCGATAATGGCAGATAATTTTAGCTTTTATGAATTGCAAAAGCGATTTTTTAGAGCGATTGCCTTTAATTTTGTCGCAACTTACGCGATTCTTTATGTTTGTGCGTTTTTCTCGCGAATCGTGGCAAATATCGCGCTAAATGCGATTTTTGCCCTTACATTTGCTATCGGCACGATAAATATTTTCTTAATCCTTAATTTCTACTCGGTAATCAATTATGCCGCCGTTGAGGTGCTTTTGGCAAGTAATGTGCGCGAAGCGAGAGAATTTATCGCAATGTATGCAAATGCCAAAACGCTTTTTGCTTTGGTCGCGTTTGGTATATTTAGTGCGCTATTTTGCACAAATATTTTTGCATTGCCTAAAAAATTCGCGCTCCCGCGACAAATCACAATTACGCTAAATCCCAAATTCGCGCTTGGAATCCTAGCCCTTGTGCTAATTGCAAGCTACGCACACAAAAAGGATTTGGCAAATTTAGGCAGAAAAAGCGAAATGCTTCGCGTGGCAGAGGCGATAAAATATCATCGCAAATTAAGCAAAGATTTTAAAGATTATCGAAATTTTGATGCGTATTTGGACGCAATGGTAGAATCTAAACTCGCTCAAAATAGCGCGAATATCGGGGGGGGGGGAACTCTCATAGCCTAAAAAACGCCACGCAAAATACTGCGCAAAATCCCGCAAAAATCTCCACGCAAAATCCGCAAAATTTAGATTCTACGAAAAAATCCCCCTACATTTCTCAAAAATCAAAAATCCCAAAAATTATCCTAATCATCGGCGAATCCACACAGCGCAACTATATGTCGGTATATGGCTATCCATTGCCAACTACGCCACATTTAGGCGCACTTCAAAAGAGTGGCAATCTCTACGCTTTTAGAGATATAGTCGCCCCAGCCACGCACACAAATGAAGCACTAAAATACGCACTCACTTTTCACAACTACGAAAACAAAGAAATCGCGTGGCACACGCAGATGAATATCATTGACGCGATGAAAGCTTTGGGATACAAAACCGCGTGGTTTAGCAATCAAGATTCAATAAGCGTGTGGGGTAATGTATTTCAAGCGATTTCTAAACGCGCCCATTTCACGCAATATAGCACGAATCGCGGGAGTTTGGAAAACGCACTTTATGATGAGATTTTGCTAAAAATGTTTGCAAAATATCGGGCAAATCAAGATTTGAGAGAATCTAAAATATACACGCGAGATTCGCACACAGACGCACAAGATTCAAGCGAATCTAACGCGCAAGATTTGCACTCAAATTCACAAATTTCGCAAGATTCGCAATTTATCGTTTTTCATCTTATGGGCACACACGGACACTATGAACATCGCTATCCAAAGGACAAAGCCACATTTGCCCCGCAGGATTTACGCGCTAAAAGCCTTGATAGATTTTATGGTGAGGATAAAAAACCACTAAATGACGCACAACTCCAAATGCGCACAGACTATGCAAACGTGGTGGCTTACAATGATGAAATAGTCGCACAAATCATCAAAGAATTTGAAAATGATGAAGCAATCGTGTTTTATTTTAGCGACCATTGCGATGAAGTCTTTGATGAGCGCGATTTTTTGGGGCATACTTATAGCTTTGTCTCGCGCTATATGGTGGAGATTCCTTTTATGATTTATATGAGCGATAAGTTTAAAAAAGCCCACCCAAACATTGAAAAGCGCGTGAAAAAGGCGCAAAATCTGCCCTTTATGACGGATAATTTTATGCACGCATTTTTTGATTTGCTAGGGATTGAATGCGCGGATTTGGATTATAAATTTAGCCTTTTTAGTCCCAAATTTAACGCAAATCGGGCGCGAATCATCTATGGCGTGGATTATGATAAAGAGCTAAAAAATAAGGCGCAATTTTTAGTGCCAAACAAAATTTGGCTTCATCGCGTTGATGAAATCGCAAAATTAGAGCGGTATTTTGGCGAATATGGGAATTTTGAAATCGATGTGCATTTCTTTGATGAAAATCTAGTAAGGCAAGTAGGCAAAGAAAAGCCATATTTTGATGTGGGACACGATGGTGTGGAAAAAAGCATTGGGTTAGATTTAAGCGAGATGCTAGAAATCATCGTGGCAAAAAATAAAGCCTTTTATGGCAATGTTAAAAATCATAAAAATACTTCAAAAATTTGGGTTGATTTTAAAAATTTGGATTCAAACAATGCGAAATCCGCGCTAAAAGAGCTAAAACACATTGTAGCAAAGACGGATTTTGGAGTGCAAAATATTATCGTTGAGAGCGGGGATTTTGTAGCGTTAAAGGCGTTCAGGGACGCTGGATTTTACACAAGCTACTATGTGCCTTACTACACGCAAGATGAGCTAAAATCCGCTGATAGAATCAAAGCACATTTAGAAAATGTAGCCACAAGTGGCAATGTAAATGCGCTTTCATTCCCATACTATCTCTATGATTTTACCAAATCATTAGGGCTAAAAAACGCGCAAGGCAGGGATATTGACTTGCTAACTTGGAATGAGGGACAGTCGTGGAGGGAACAAGCTCATAGCCACAAAGTTTTTGATGATGCGCAAATCAAAGTCATTTTGGCAGGCGAAAAAGGCGCGTGGCGGTAAAAATAGCGATATGATTTTGTAGTGTAAAATTATATCGCAATATTGAATGTTAAATTAGTAAGGCTCAATTAAACTTAAGCGGTTGATTTCTTATTATTTTTTTGACAAGATTTTATACAAATCTTGTCCATTGATTTTGGTGATAGCTATCTAAATTCTGTTTCTTTCAAATGAAGTAAGAAACTCTCTCTTTTTTAATGCCTTTAAGTTTGCTTAATCTATGTTTAGCATAGCCCATTTTGTTTGCAGTTGCAAGTCAAACGAAGCAAAAAAATGGTGGTTTTTTGCCATATCCACCCTCTTTTTCCTCACTCGCCTAGCACCGAAAATCCATATTAAAATATTGCTTTCATTAACTTCAATTTCGCCTTGCATTTTAGATATTTTTTCATATTCTTTTACGATTAAGATTCTAATTTGCTTAAAAATCGTAGCGTAATGTAACTTCTGAAATTTGCGTAATTTTTGATATTTTTGAGGCTTTAATATCTAAACTTCTTGCAAAGTTAATAGCGTAAGCAAAATAGAAACATATTTAAGAATCGCTCACAAATTTAGCCTCTGAAAATCTTGGACGAATAATATACTTGTTATTCATCGGTGCAACCATAACTTAAGACTTATTTATGTGAGATTGAGTTGGATTGAGCCTTTTTTTTGATTCTGTCAGTTTAGTTAATCTATGATTAGTGTATCTCGCTTATGCTTGCAGTTTGCAGAGAGGCGAAGTTTGCGCATTATGCGATTCCATTTTTTGACATTCCCAATCCAAAAATCTGGGTTTTGATTTGTGCTACCTTGTGGGTGAATATCGTTAAAAGAGTATTCAATGATATAATTCCCCCCCCCCCCCAATCATTGTGCGTTTTGTCATACTTCTTTTGCTATGTCTCACATTGATAAAAGTGTATTTTGCAGTATGAATTTTTTGCATTTCGTCTAAAAAGACTTGAAAATCTTGCAAATCATTATCTCTATTTCCAACAAAAACTATGTGTTTCGAGTTTGATAGCGCGTTTTTAAGATTTGCAAGCCTACGCTTATATTTGTTAATAAATTCAGGGTAATAATCCTCAACGCTTTTATCGCGCGAAAAATCGTGCATTGAAATCATACCCGTTTGAGTATCTTGCACAAATCTATGGCTATATCTGCTCTCATCTTTGCGAATCTCTTCAAATTTTGCAAAAAAATCCGCACCATCATTTTTGAGAAAATAAGCGATATACTCTAATTTATATGCCATCATCCAATCAAATGGTGATGAAAATTTCCGTAAATTAAATTTTTGCAAATAATGTGCTGGACGACACGCACTGCCAACGCTTATAAACAAATCCGCACGAATGATTCCATAAAAATAATCAATGCGTTTTTGAATCCATCTAAACATAAATTTGTTACCTAAATTAGCAAACTAGATGATTATAATCTAAGGATTGTTTTAGATTCTACACAAACTCAATAATCGCCATTTGTGAAGCATCGCCGCGTCTTGTGCGAGTGCGGTTTATGCGTGTGTAGCCACCTTTTCTCTCTTTATATCGTGGGGCTACTTCAGTGCATAGTTTTTTGGTAGCGGATTTATTTTGCAGATACGCATACACAAGTCTATGGGCGTTAAAATCCCCTACTCTAGCAGTTGTTACGAGCCTCTCAATATAAGTTTGCAACTCTTTTGCCTTAAATACGCCTGTTTCGATTTTTTCATTTGCAATAAGTGCTATGGCAAGATTTTTTAGCAATGCTTTTCTATGTGCGCTTGTCCTGCCTAATTTACGATAGCCGTGATGATGTCTCATTTTTAGCTCCTTATCTTGTTTTGCCTATTTTTTTATTAAACGCGGTTTGGACTTCTGGAGGGAGGCTTGAGCCGATAGGATAGCCAAGAGAGCTAAGCTTTTCAGCAATCTCATCAAAGGATTTTTTGCCCATATTTTTGATGCCTTTCAAAGTAGATTCTGGCATCATAGCTAGCTCGCCGATATATTGCACGCCGATTTTATCAAGGCAGTGAAAACACCTTGTGCTAAGGTTTAGCGTATCAATTTTGATAAGCAGAGTTTTTAAATCGATTGGGTCATCTGGAGGGAATTTAATATCTGGGTTTAGCACAGATACTTCACTACCAAATATATTCATATGCGCTTGGGCTATGGCGATAGAGTTTTTAAACACATCAAGAGGCTCTACCTGCCCGTCTGATTCGATTTCAAACACGACTTTTTCAAAATTTGGATTATCCTCCACAAGCACATCTTGGATTTCATAGATTACCTTTTTTACAGGTGTGAAATGTGCATCTAGCGGAATCAACCCGATTTCTCCTGTAAAATCTTTGTCTTTTCGCACCAAATCATTTGGCTTAAATCCAATAGAGCGCTTAACTACTAATGAAAAGCTAAACTTCGCATCTTCATTGATAGTGGCAAGGTGTTCTTCTTTATTTACGACATCAATTTCATCGTTTGCTAAATGTGCCCCTTTTAGCTCCATAGGACCTTTAAAGTTGTAGTTTAGGCGAATTGTATTTTGCAATTCTTTTGTCTTGCTTGCAAAACGAATCTTTTTTAGATGCATAATAAATGGTGTTACATCTTCTACCACACCACGCATAGAATCAAACTCGTGGGAAACCCCATCAATATGCAACATAACAGGTGCATAACCCGGAGTGCAAGATAGCATAAGCCTACGCAACGGATGCGCAAAAGTAATGCCATAACCCGGCTCAAAAGGCCACACACTTACACGAATACGATTTGTGCCAATGTCCTCTACTAAAATCTCATTTGGAATGTGAGGAACTGTCTTAAAAATATCCATATCATCACCTACTTTTTAGCGTTATTTAGAATACAACTCAACAATAAGTCTCTCTTCAATAGGAATCACAACTTCTTCTCTTTGCGGATAGCGAGTGAAAATCCCAAACTTTTTATCCTTATCGACATCAACCCACGCCACAATACCACTTTGAGCACTCAAGTCAAGTGCGCGGACAACTTGTGGGTTATTTTTAGATTTTTCTTTAAGCTCAATTTTTTGTCCTGCTTTGACAATGTATGAGGGTATATCTAGCCTTTTGCCATCGACTAAAATATGCCCGTGTGTAACAAGCTGTCTAGCGTTTCGCCTAGTCGTAGCAAACCCCATACGATACACGACATTATCAAGCCTGCGCTCAATAAGCTGTATAAGATTTTCCCCTGTGTTGCCCTCCAAGCGATTTGCCTCGACAAAAATAGAGCGGAATTGTTTTTCAGAAACCCCATACATAGCCTTTGCTTTTTGCTTTTCGCGTAGTTGCAATCCATAGTCTGAAATCTTGCCTCGCCTTTGTCCGTGTTGCCCAGGTGCATACGGACGCTTATCAAGCGCGCTTTTCCCTGCTAATCGCCTCTCTCCTTTTAATGCTAAAGATACGCCAAATCGCCTCTCTAGCTTTTCTACCGGTCCTCTATATCGTGCCATATTGCCTCCTTATACTCTTCGTCTTTTGGGTGGTCTGCAACCATTATGCGGAAGCGGAGTGATGTCTTTTAGCCACAGCACTTTTATGCCCTCTGTCGCTCCCACGCTTTTTATCGCTGTTTCTCTGCCACTTCCCGGTCCCTGCACTTTTATGCCTACTTCTTTGATTCCGTGCTCCTTTGCTTTTGCTAATGCGCTTTCAACGGCTTGTTGGGCTGCATAGGGGGTAGATTTTTTGCTACCTTTAAACCCCAATCCCCCAGCAGTAGCCCAGCAAATCACATTGCCCATTTCATCAGTAACGGTTACATTTGTGTTGTTAAAAGTTGCAGAAATACACACGATACCTCGTGCAATATTTTTCTTTGCAACGCGCTTTTTATTTGTAGTGGTTTTTGCCATATTTTATCCTTTGCGTAAGTGCTTTTATGAGCTTTTTGAGCCAACGGTCTTGCGTTTGCCTTTTCGTGTGCGAGCGTTATTTTTGGTAGTTTGTCCTCGCACGGGTAGCCCCTTTCTATGTCGCAATCCACGATAGCTCCCCAAATCCATCAATGATTTTATATCCATTTGCACTTTTTTACGCAAATCCCCTTCAACAATATAGCTTTCTTGTATTTTTTTTGCGATTACAGAAACTTCACTCTCGCTGAGATTATCAACCCGCTTGTCAAAAGAAATATTTACCGCACTTAAAATATCTCTAGAGCTTTTTAGCCCGATACCATAGATATAAGTAAGCGCATACTCAACTCGTTTCTTTTTTGGCAAATCTACACCAGCAATTCTAGCCATTTTCTATCCTTGTCTTTGTTTATGTTTGGGAGTGGAGCAAATCACTCGCACAACACCTTTTCTTTTGATAATCTTACACTTATCACACATTTTTTTTACTGATGGTCTAACCTTCATTGTCGCTCCTTTTTATATCAAAACATTATGCCTTTGATTTTTGAAAACCGAGATTTTACCCAAATTTAGTTTAAAACACGCTTATTTTCACTTATATCGATAAGTGATTCTGCCTTTGTCCAAACTATATGGAGTAAGCTCTAATTTAACCGTATCGCCGGGCAAAATCTTAATATAGTGCATTCGCATTTTGCCTGCAATATGACAAAGCACAATATGCCCGTTATCAAGTTGCACGCGAAAAGTCGCATTTGGCAATGCTTCTATTACTTTGCCATCGACTTCTATGACATCATCTTTTGCCAATCTAACCTCCTTAAATTGTTGTTAGGATTCTAGCTTTTCCGTTTTGGATAGCTAGAGTATGTTCATAATGGCTACCATTTAGTCCATCTTTTGCCCTAACCGACCACTTATCAGCCAAAATCACAGGCTCGCCATTTTTTTGAGCTATCATAGGCTCTATACAAAAAACCATTCCTTCTTTGATTTTGGGTCCTTGCTTTGGGTTTTTGGATTCTAAGTAGTTTGGGATTTCAGGCTCATCGTGTGGCTTTCTACCTATGCCGTGTCCGCAAAATCCAAGCAAAGGCACAAAACCTTTTGATTTGATACGATCTTCTAAAAATAAACTTAACTCCTTAAAGTGCAAGCCTACTTTGATAAAATCTATCGCTTCATAAAGCGTATCTTTTGCGCAAGCGATTAGCTCCTCATCTTTTTTGCTAATCTTGCCAATCCCTATGCTTACCGCACCATCGCCATACCAGCCATCACACTCCACGCCTAAGTCAATGCCTAAAATATCGCCCTCTTTTAGTTTATAATCCGTTGGGATTCCGTGAATGATAATTTCATTTAGCGATAGACAAGTGGCATTTGGAAAACCATAAAGTCCTTTAAAAGCAGGTTTGCCACCATTTTGCAAAATATGATTTTCTAGCATAGAATCTAGCTCTTTTAGACTAAGCCCTGCTTTTGCACTTTTGCTAGCTAGGTTTAGCGCACTTGCTACGATAGAAGAAGCCTTTGCGATAGAATCTATCTCTTTTTTATTACGGATAACGATAGCCAAACTAGAATCCTACCGCACTAAGCGTCTTGTATTTATTCATATAGATTTGTGCTTCGATTTTTCTCATCGTATCGATAGCGACTTGCACCACGATAAGCACGGCTGTCCCGCCAAAATAAAACGGCACACCAAGTAGCTTTACCAAAATCCAAGGCAAAGTAGAAACAAGGGCAAGATATAAAGAACCCCACAGCGTTAAGTTATTTGCCACAGAATTTAGAAACGATGAAGTCCCTTCACCCGGTCGCATACCCGGGATATATCCACCTTGCCGTTTTAGATTATCCGCAATATCTTTGGCATTAAACACAATAGATGAATAAAAATATGCAAAAAACACCACAAGCACAAACATTAAAATATTATAAAAATATTGATTTGGATTTAAAAAATCTGCGACAGCTTGGAGGTATTGATTGCTTGAGGCTTGCAAAATCGTAGATGGAAATACCAAAATCGCAGAAGCAAAAATAGGAGGAATCACCCCACTAAGATTTAATTTAATAGGAATATAATTCATAATTCGCTTATTTTGATTTTGCATAATGACTTTGCGAGCATAAGAAATAGGAATCCTGCGTTCAGCTAGCTCAATATACACGATACAACAAATCGTAGCGATAATAATCGCGGCGATAAAAATAAGGCTAAGAATGTTGATTTCGCCTGTATTTACTAGCTTAAATGTCGCGGCAACCGCGCTTGGTATCCCAGAGACAATCCCACCAAAAATGATAAGACTAATCCCATTCCCCACGCCTCTTTGAGTGATTTGCTCCCCTATCCACATAAGTAGCATAGTCCCTGTCAGCATACAAAAAACAGAGATTACCAAAAACTCACTCATATCAATGAGTATCGCACCATTGCTACCACCACCGATACTTCGTAGCCCAAAAGATACGCTAATAGCTTGAATCACAGTGATAAAAATCGTTACATAGCGGATAATCTGCATATATTTTTGCATACCATCTCGCTCTTTTTTCATTTTGCCTAAAGCTGGGAAAGTCGCTGCTAGCAACTCCATAACGATAGACGCAGTAATATAAGGCATAATGCCTAGCGAAATAATGCTTAATCGCTCCACTGCATTGCCACTAAACATATTAAACAAGCCTAGTGCGTTGCTTTGATTGGTATCAAAAAAATCTTTTATGACGACCAAATCAACACCGGGGATAGTGATATAAGCTAATACCCTGTATGCAAAAAGAAATGCTAGAGTAATTAAAATCTTATTTATGATTGTTTTATTCATCGTATCTTACTCGTATTGTGCGTTATTTTTTTGTCGTTGCGAAGTTTTGATGATAAATGACAACTATATCATACACTTGTTTTACGCTTGACTATCTTGTGTCTCTTGGCTAGATTTTGGCTTACTTTTTTTGCCACTCACAGAGATTCTACTATCTGTTATTTTGTTTGTAAGTGCTTTTGCGCCCTCGCCGATTAGCTTGACTAAAATCTTTGGCTCTTTTGATATTTGTTTAGCATTACCTTTGTTTGCCTTTGGTGAATGTGTAGCAGAATCTTTTGTCTCGCCTTTCTTACTTGCATTAGAATCTAAAGTATCTAAACCGCGTGCAAAACTAGGAAGTTTATGCACGGTATGGATTGATTCTATGCTTATTTGGGATAGTTGGGCGACTTGTTTTACTTTATCTACATTTATGGCGTATGGCTTTTGGATATGGCTTACAAAGCCTACTTTTGGAAGTCGTCTTTGCAATGGTTGCTGTCCGCCCTCAAAGCCTCTTTTTGCTTTGTAGCCTGTGCGTGCAGTCTGTCCTTTTCCACCACGAGTGGAGGTTTTGCCCATACCGCTACCTTGCCCGCGACCTACTCGTTTAATATCTTTTGTGCTACCCTTAGCAGGTTTAATCAAATGTAAAGAAGCCATAGATTCTCCTTGCTTTATGTAATTTATGCTTTGATTTTAGAGAGCGCGTCAAAAGTCGCTCTAACGACATTGTATGGATTGCTAGAGCCTAGCGATTTGGTAAGAATATCTTTTATCCCTGCTAGCTCTATCACAGGTCTAGCAGAGCCACCAGCAATCACGCCCGTCCCCTCACTAGCAGGCTTTAGCAAGATTTTGCTTGCATTGTATTTGTATTCTATATCGTGTGCGATAGTCGTGCCTTTTACATTGACTTTGATGATATTTTTAAACGCATCGTCAATGGCTTTTTTGATTGCATCGGGAACTTCCTTTGCTTTTCCAAGTCCAAAACCCACAAGCCCATTGCGATTTCCAACCACCACAAGCGCATTAAACCGCAAGCGTCTCCCACCTTTTACGACTTTGGTTACACGCCCGATATTTACCACAACTTCGCTAAATTCTTCTCTGTTGATTTCCATTGTTTTCCTTTTTTATAGCTTAATGCCATTTTCTCGCATAGATTCTGCAAACTCTTTTACCACGCCGTGAAACAAATATCCATTGCGGTCAAACACAGCATTGCTAATGCCTTTTTTTTGCAAGTCTTTAGCAAATGTGCTACCGATTTGTTTAGCATTTTCTTTATTATTGCCAAGTTTTAGCTTTTTGCCATCAATGCTTGCAATCGTTACGCCAAGCGTATCATCAATGGCTTGAGCGTATAAATATTTATTAGAGCGAAAAATGGTGATTCTAGGGCAAGAAGCTGTGCCTGAAATCTTGCCTCTAATGCGTGCTTTACGCTTCAATCGCAATGTCTTTTTTAGTTCTAAAATCTTTGGTGTCATTTTGCTATCCTTTTGGTTTCAACTTATGTCAAAATAAACTTGCTTTCTTTATTTCTTGGCTGTTTTGCCCGCTTTGCGGATAATCACTTCATCAATGTATTTAATCCCCTTGCCTTTGTATGGCTCTGGCGGACGAAATTCACGGATTTCTGCAGCGATTTGCCCGATTTGTTGTTTGTCATTACCTTTTATGATGAGCTGATTTTTATCCACGCTCATTTCTACACCATCGGGGATAGGGTATTTCACGGGGTGAGAAAATCCAAGCGCAAGCTCCAAAACCTTGCCCGAAACAGAGGCTTTGTATCCTACACCATTTATCTCTAGCGTCTTGCTAAAACCATCTGTTAGCCCTATGACGATATTGTTTGCCAAAGCCCTATAAGTCCCCCAAAATGCACGAGACTCGGGCGTAGAATCTATGGCACTAAATGCTAGCTCTTTGTTTTGTAAATCAATCTTTACGCGCCCGTGTGTCTCTAACTCTTTGCTTGCTTTTGAGCTTTTAAATACGATTTTGCTACCCTCTATACTTGCTTGGATAGAATCTGGGATAGATATAGGTCGCTTTCCAACTCTTGACATAATCTTTCTCCTTATATATTTGACTTTGTTATTTGTATTATTTCAATGCTACCAAATACTACAAAGTGCTTCGCCACCGACATTTTGCCGATGTGCCTCATCATTTGCAATCACACCTTTACTTGTGCTAACCACAATCACACCATAGCCATTTTTAAATCTCTTTAGTTCGCTATGTCCTTTATACACACGGCGTCCGGGCTTGCTGATACGCTTTAGTTCATTGATGATAGGTTTGCCCTGCTCATCATACGCAAGTTGCACCAAAATCGATTGTTTTCCGTTTTTATCATTGATGCTGTATCCTTTGACAAAGCCCCGAGCCTTAAAAACCTCAAGGATAGAAACAACAATCTTTGCATAATATAGCGTTGTAGATTCTAGTCGCCTCATTGAAGCATTGCGAATCCTCGTAATAGAATCTGCGATAATATCATTTACCATTACCTACTCCTTACCAGCTAGATTTTCTTAGTCCCGGGATTAGCCCCTCATTGCCCATCTTTCGCAAGCACACTCTACAAAGTCCAAAATCCCTATACACAGAATGCGGTCTGCCACATACTTTGCAACGAGTGTAAGCGCGTGCGCTAAATTTTGCTTTTCTTTTTGCTTTTGCTACCATTGATTTTTTTGCCATCTTATCGTCCTTTTGAGAAAGGCATACCAAATAGCTCTAATAGCTTATATGCCTCTTTATCATCTTGAGTTGAAGTGATTATATTGATATTCATACCGTGCGTTACCATAATATCATCATACACGACTTCAGGGAACATTAGCTGTTCATTCAAACCAAAACTATAATTCCCTCTCCCATCAAAGCCATTTCTTGGCACACCTCTAAAATCTTTCACGCGAGGCAGAGAAATGACAATGAGTTTTTCCAAAAAATTATACATTTGATTTCCTCGAAGTGTTACTTTTACTCCCACAGGCATACCCTCTCTTGTTTTAAAGCTAGAAACAGATTTTTTAGCCTTAGTGATGATGGCTTTTTGTCCAGCGATGATTGAGATAGTATCCGCGATATTTTGCATAATCTTAGAATCCTTAGCATATTCGCCCGCACCGACACTTATAACAATTTTTTCTAATTTTGGCAACAGCATAGGATTTGTGATATTTAGCTCTTTTTTGAGTTGCTCTTTTATTTCTTGGTTGTATTTTGTTTTAAGCGCAAACATTATTATTCTCCCTCTTTTTTGACATTAGAAATGTGGATAGGCATTTCCTTGCTTACAAAGCCACCTTTTTGATTCTCATCACTTGGCTTGATAGCTTTTTTTGCAAGTTTGCAACCCTCCACAAGCACTTGAGCGCGTTTGGGATATACCGCTAGGATTTTGCCTACTCGTCCTTTGTCATCGCCTGCGATGATTTTTACCATATCGCCTTTTTTGATTTTATACTTTGTTGTCATCTATTTATCTCCTAACTTGCACTTATTTTATAAAACTTCAGGGGCTAAAGATACGATTTTCATAAAGTTTGCATAGCGCACCTCACGGCTAACAGGACCAAAGATTCTCGTGCCGATTGGCTCTTTTTTGTTATCCAAAATCACCGCTGCATTATCATCAAATCTAACCAAAGAACCATTTTGTCTGTGAATCTCTTTTTTTGTCCGCACGACAACAGCCTTTACAACTTGTGCTTTTTTTACCTTGCCATTTGGGATAGCTTTTTTTACCGAAGCGACAATCACATCGCCAACGCTTGCGTATCGCTTATGACTACCACCAAGCACCTTGATACACATTATCTCTTTTGCGCCACTATTATCAGCGACATTTAGTCTTGTAAAACTCTGTATCATACTATTCTCCTGCTATTTTATGTCTGCTATTGTCATATAAAACACACATACTCAAACTTGCCAAACAACAGCGCGTTAAACGCCAACTTGGATTATCTCTTTTAGATTAAAAGATTTTGTTTTAGAGATAGGCTTGCACTCTATCGCAGAAATCACATCTCCAACTTTTACTTGGTTTTTTTCATCGTGGATAGTGTATTTTTTAAATCGCTTAACGATTTTGCGATATTTTGGATGCACCACCTTGCGCTCTACCAAAATCACAGCACTCTTATCCCCAGCTTTAGAGACTACTTTGCCCTGTATGACGCGTTTATGTGGCTGTTTTTGTATATCACTCATTGTTTAGTCCTTTTTGGCAGATATTGCTGTATTGATTCTAGCGATGTCTTTGCGCACCAAAGAAATCTTGCTCGTATTTGTTAATTGCATTGTCTTAAGTTGTAAGCGAAGCTCAAAAAGTTCGTTTTTTTTGTCTTTTAGCATTTTTTCTAGCTCGCTTTTTTCTTTGTCTTTAATCTCAGTAAATTTCATTTTCGCCCTCGCTTGTGATGATTTTTGTCCTAAAAGGAAGTTTGCTTTGTGCAAGCATTAGAGCTTCTCGCGCCATTTGTTCCTCTACACCTGTGATTTCATAGATGATTCTGCCCGGTTTGATATTCATAACCCATTTTTCCACAGCACCTTTACCTTTACCCATTCTCACTTCCAATGGTTTTGCAGTAAGTGGCTTATCAGGGAAAACTCGAATCCAAACCTTACCTGTGCGCTTGATATGCCTCGTAAGTGCAATCCTTGCAGCCTCAATCTGCCTAGAATCAATGCGTCCAAGCTCTAGTGCCTTTATACCGATATTGCCATACGCTAGACTTGAGCCACGCATCGCTTTGCCGCGATTGCGTCCTTTCATCTGCTTGCGATATTTTGTCTTTTTGGGCATTAACATTAGCTTTGCCTCCCTCTTCTAGATTTATGACGAGAATCATCATATCCGTCATCTTTGCGTTCGGGTTGGATTCCCTTTTGCAAAATCTCTCCTTTAAAAATCCACACTTTCACGCCAATGATTCCATAAGTGGTATAAGCCTCAGCAAAACCATAATCAATCTTTGCACGAAGTGTATGAAGTGGCACACGACCTTCCATATACCATTCTGTGCGTGCTATCTCTGCTCCAGCCAAACGCCCAGAAACTTTGATTTTGATACCCCTTGCGCCAGATTTCATAGCAGATTGCATTACCTTTTTCATAGCTCTGCGAAATGCTACGCGTTTTTCTAGTTGCGTAGCAACATTTTCAGCAGCAAGTTGAGCGTTTGCTTGAGGGCGTTTGACTTCTTTTATATTTATAGAAACTTCCTTGCCAATCTCTTTTTTTAGTGCTTCTCGCTTAATCTCTATATCAGCACCCTTTTTGCCAATGATAAGCCCCGGTCTAGCAGCCACCACAGTTACGCGGACTTTGCTAGCTGCTCGCTCGATAATGATTTCGCTAACGCCTGCGTAATACAACTCTTTTTTTAGAAATTTACGAATATGATAATCCTCTATAATATTTGCAGGAGTTACCTTAGAGTTTGGAAACCAGCGCGAAGTCCAATTTCGATTTATCCCTAGTCGCAGTCCGATTGGATTTACTTTTTGTCCCATAGCTATTTATCCTCGTCTTTTTTGGTAGTTTTAGATTTTGGTGTGCTTTTGGCTACTTTGGTAGTCTCGCTAGTTTTCGTTTCTTTTGTAGACTTTGTGTTGGCTTTTTTGGCTACCTTTGTTGCAGAATCTGTCGAAAAATCCACTTTAGATTCCTCTTTGGCTATTTTTGTGTTTGGAGTTGGTTTAGTCTTTGTTGTGCTACTTGCTTTGGCGGTAGAATCTTTTTTAGATTCTAGTTTTGTTGTCGCTTTTATGTCAGATTTTTTATTGTTTTTTAGCGAAGCCTTAAAAGCATCAATCTCACTTTGATTCATTACTTCTACAAGTATGTGTGAAGTAGGTTTGCGTATAGGAGTAGCCCTACCTCTTGCGCGTGGCATAAATCTCCTCAAAACAGGTCCCGCATCTACCCTACAAGAATGCACAATCGCACTCTTTGCCTCATATCCGCCATTTGCTATGGCTGATGCGATGACTTTGGCAATAATTCTAGCGGCTTTATTTGGGGTAAATTCCAAACTTGCAAGCGCAAGCTCTGCATTCATTCCCTGCACTTCCTTTGCTACTAGACGGGCTTTGGTGGGCGATAGTCGTATAAATCGTAACAATGCTTTACTCATTTTCTACCTCTACTTATCAATCTTTATTTGCCAATTTTCTTTTGGACACTGCCCTTGTGCCCCTTGAATGTCCGTGTAGGTGCAAACTCCCCGAGCTTGTATCCCACATGATTTTCTGTAATATACACAGGCACAAATGCCCTACCGTTATGGACATTAAAAGTTAGTCCAATCATATCAGGGAGAATCGTGCTCCTGCGCGACCAAGTTTTGATGGGTTTATTGTCTTTTGCCTCTTTGCTTTTGGCGACTTTCTTTGCCAAATGAGAATCTATAAAAGGACCTTTTCTAATCGACCTTGCCATTGTTGCTTCCTTTGTTATTTTTTCTTTCTTGAGATGATAAGTCTATCGCTCGCTTTTTTCTTACGAGTTTTAAAGCCTTTAGCAGGCGTGCCCCAAGGTGAAACAGGGTGTCCGCTAGAGCCTGTCTTGCCCTCTCCACCGCCGTGTGGGTGATCTACAGGGTTCATCGCACTACCACGAGTTTGTGGGCGCACTCCCAAATGACGATTACGCCCTGCCTTGCCAATAGAAATGTTGATAAAATCTTCATTTCCTACCACGCCGATTGTCGCCATACATTCTTCTAAGATATAGCGCATTTCACCGCTTGGCATTCTTAGGATAATGTATTTGCCCTCACGCCCCATTATCTGCGCACTTGCTCCTGCACTTCTAGCGAGCTGTCCGCCAGCACCGGGGTGCATTTCGATATTATGCACGATTGTGCCTATGGGGATAGCTTTTAGCTTCATCGCATAGCCTGTCTTTATGTCTAGTCCAGATTCCGCTGCGATGACTACACTGCCTACACTTAGCCCACTTGGCTGTAAAATATATCGCTTCTCGCCATCAGGGTAAGAAACAAGCGCGATTCTGCAGTTGCGATATGGGTCGTATTCAATCGCCACCACTTTGCCCTCGATATTAAATTTATTGCGCTTAAAGTCAATAATTCTATAGAGTTTCTTTGCACCACCCTCTTTGTGTCGGCTCGTGATTCTGCCATTGTTGTTGCGCCCTGCACTTACAGGCAACTTTGTCAAAAGTCCGCGCACACTAGGTTTAGCGGTAATATCTTTTGAGCTAAGGTTGCTCATAAACCTGCGAGATGGCGTATATGGTTTATAGGTTTTAATTGCCATTTGTTACTCCTATTTTTTGCTTTTATGCCGTGAGCGCGTCTATTTTCGCGCCTTCTGGGATTTTCACATAAAATTTTTTATATGAATTTCGCTGTCCCACTCTGCCCTTAAATCGCTTGACTTTGCCCTCTTGTCGCAAAGAATTTACTCTCACAGGCACAACACCAAAATATTCCCTAAAAACCTCTTTTAGTTGATTTTTGGTTACTCTGGTAGAAGTCTGCACTACTAGGACGCCTTTTTCTTGCAATGAAAGTGATTTTTCTGTGTAGAGAATAGATTTTATATCAGTTATATCAGCCATTATTTCCCCTTATTGCTAGAATCTAAAAATGCTTCAAGCACTGCTTTTTCGATGACTACACTATGAAACACGGACACAAGGTAAGCATTCATCTCATTTGTATCAATAAAATAGCAATCTTGTAAATTTCTATAAGCCAAAAAAGTTTTTTCTTCGGCAATGCTTTGCGCCACAAATAGCACGCTCCTCTCCCCGATATTTTTAAGCACAGCAAAAGCGTCTTTTGTCTTGCCACTAGGGATACTTAGAGAATCCACCACATACAGCTTACCTGCGTTTGCCTTTTGTTGCAAAGCACATTCTAATGCTAAACGCTTTTGTTTTTTGTTGATTTTTAACTCATAGTTTCTATTGTTGCTCGGTCCGTGCGATACGCCACCGCCTACAAACACAGGAGAAGTGATACTCCCTGCGCGTGCTCTACCACCACCTTTTTGCGCCCAAGGCTTTTTGCCTCCACCACTTACATTGCCACGAGTTTTTGCAAGTGCTGTATTTGCGCGAAGTGATGCAAGGTAAGATTTTACATATAGATACAAATTATGCTCTTTTATATCTTTGTATCGCTCAGGCAAAGCAATCTCACTTTTCTTTTTAAAGTTATTGTCTAAAACTATCGCACTCATTTGCCACCCTTAATGATAGAGATTTTGCCTTGCGCTCCGTTATATCCAGCTACCGAACCTTTTAGCACCAAAATAGCATTATCTTTATCAAAAGATACCACTTCTGCTTGCACGGTTACTTTTTCATTGCCATAGTGCCCAGCCATTTTTTTGCCCTTTTGGACGCGTCCAGGCCACTCTCTATTGCCGATAGAGCCTACTCTACGATGAAATCTTGAGCCGTGTGCTGCAGGACCGCCTTGAAAATTCCACCTTTTCATTACGCCACTAAACCCACGCCCTTTTGTATAAAAAGAGGCTTTTATCCGCGTAGCACTCTCTAAAATAGACATATCCAAATCACTTACTTTTATATCTTTTTTTGGAGCATCAGTAGCACCATCATTTTGCGCAGATTCTTGCTTTTGTGTAGCATTGCCACCCACCCTAAGTGTTACAAAGCGATTAAATTCTTTGCTAAGGTTGTATTTTTTTTGTTGTCCAGCTATGGTTTTATTTTGCGTCTTGCCTCTATGGTATGCCACTAAGGCTTTGCCATTTTGCAAAGAATCACACACCTTAGCATTGATGACTTTCAACAAAGTAACAGGAATGCTAGGCGAGCCTATCGTCCTACTCATTCCTATCTTTTCTACTAAGAATTCCATTTGTCCTTCCTTAAAATTAACTAAATTTGAAAAATTAACTAGACTTGACTTTCAATCTGCACTTAAATCTACTGCAAATCAATCCACACAAATATACATTGTGCCACTGCGCTACTTGCTCATCGAAGTTACTTCGACATCGACTTCAGGTGCTAAATCTAGTTTCATAAGCCCCTCCACCGTATCAGGCGTAGCAGACATAATGTCTATGATTCTGCTATGGAGGCGTATCTCAAACTGCTCTCGCGAATCCTTATTGATATGTGGCGAACGAAGCACGGTGTATTTTTTCTTTTTTGTCGGAAGCGGAATCGGTCCGCAAATCTCAGAACCCGTGCGCTTAACAGCATCTACTATCGAAGCTACCGAGCGGTCTAAAACCCTGTGGTCATAAGCCTTGAGCTTAAGTCGAATCTTTTCCATAATCTTTCGCCTTTTTATTTAAGATAATCTAAAGAGCATTCTGCTTAAAAATCTTTAAAACTCATAAAGTCTCTACCACAAATAAATAAAGACAATTTTAAAGCAAGTATCGCAAAATCAAAAGCGTAATTCTAGTGAAAAACAAAACTTTAGTCAAGACTTTTTGCCTATTTTTCGCAAAAGTTTGTTTATTTTACTTCCTTAGCATAAGGACATACAAAATCACAAAATCAAAATCTAACCCAAAATCAAAAACAAAAAAATCTAAAAAACCTTAATATAATTTACTAAAAAAATCGGCGTGCGCTTAAAGATAATATCTTTTGAGAGAACCTCTTTGGATATGATTTTATTTTGATTTCGCGAATCTTTTGTGGTTACATTATAGCTTGCGGGGGATTCTATGCCGATTCGTAGCTCAGATGGTAGTCCTAGCACATCTAGCGGGATTTTTGCGCCAGCTTCGATTTTGCCAAGTATGCCAAGCGAAAAGCTAAGCCCCGCATTTAGTCCATAATCCACCTGCACTTGATAATTCCACAGCACATTCGCGCTTTTTGTAACGCCTGTTTTGATAAAATTTTGCATTTCATCATTTGCCTTATCTGTCAAAAACATTACACCGATATTTATCCCAAAATACCCCCCCAAAGCCACTTCCCTCCAAAATCTATGTTTTACGCCAAACACACTTAGAGGCATTTCTGCTAGCAAATCCGCATTTAGCCCGCCAAGCATATAAAAAAAACTCCCCACACTTTTTTCGCCCACATTTGTAGTGTTTGTAGCATTTGTGGTGTTTGCTTGATTTTGCTTTTTCATAGATAGATTCCCCCCGCCTATAAGCACATCTCCATAGATTCTGCTACCAAAGTAGAGATT
The DNA here is from genome assembly GCF_053654515.1 of Helicobacter sp. T3_23-1059. Taxonomy (NCBI): domain Bacteria; kingdom Pseudomonadati; phylum Campylobacterota; class Epsilonproteobacteria; order Campylobacterales; family Helicobacteraceae; genus Helicobacter; species Helicobacter sp. T3_23-1059. The sequence continues at coordinate 53,365 of NZ_JBSIUV010000005.1, forward strand.
AAAAAAGTTTTGATACCCGACATTTCCTCCAAATGCCACAAACACCGAGCGCGCAACCAATGGAAAATCCACACTAGAATCTAGCGCACCTGTGGTGTCAGGCGTAAATACCCCGTTATTTATGTTGCCCACGCTATTTTGCGTATTATATTTTCCATCAGCATAAGTTTGGGTTATCCCAGCACTTGCCGCGCTTAGCCCCACAAAAAATCCGCTTTTTTTTCTAGCTCGCATATATTTATGTGCGATTGCTTTTTTTTCGTCCAACGACTTATTGGGAAAATACATTTCTATATAGTCGCTATCTTTATAGATAGGGGTTACTCGCACGCCATTTATCTCTAAAAGTGAGCGATAAAAAGCGATTTTTACATCTAGGCTTTTATCTTTTAGTCGCTCATCTTGTGCTTGCATTAGCTCGCTTGGATTTGCCTTAGAGTTTTTAAAATCTTTTGGCAAAATCAGCATACCGATTTCTTCATCAGTGATACGACTAGATTTGCTAGATTTTGATGGTTTTGTTTGAGTGGATTTTGTAGGCGTCATATTAGCATTAGTAGCACCCAAACTATCGCTACTAAACGCAAAAATCGCCACAATCATAGCGATACAAAATCTATGAAACTTTGATTGTTTTTGCGTTTTTAGCGTTGTGATTATTGTTGCGTGATTTTGCATTGCATTGCCTAAAACAAATATTGATAACTAGCTAGATACATAGCACCCAAAGAATATCCATAGCCATTTTGGATATTTTGAGTTATACTTGGAGGGATTTTTAGCCCTAGCTCTAAGCGATGATGATATTTTAGCGTGGCAGAGATACCAAAATTTAGCACGGTTCCTACGCTGATTTTATCGATATTTTGTCCGCCTTTTTGTGAAAAAAGATTTATCCCCGCACCTACTCCTGCAAACACACCTATGTAGTAGCCCTCTTCACTCCCTATGGCTTTATCCCCCACCAAATCCACATTAAAGCTAAACAAATGATTTGCTACTTTATCTGCGACACTTGGAGAGGCATTAAACGCCACTAGATACTGCCCATACACGCGCAAGCCCATAAGTGCTGTGCCTAAAAAGCGCAAATACCCAGCACTTAGCCCAAAAGCAAATGGGTTTATGTCCGCTCCTAAGCCTTTATTTTTGTTGATTTCCATTTGGCTTGTGCCTGCTGTGATTCCAGCAAACCAGCCGTGTTTGGTGCGGTTTTTTAGCTCTTGGGATTTTTCATAAAGCAGCTCATAATACCTCCCGCGCAAAAAATATAGCTCTTTTTCTTTTTGGTGTTGGCTTAGCTCTTGTAAGCTAGCTTCATCGCCGTGTATGACTTCGATTTCGTCATTTTGTGTTGTTTGCTCTTTTGGTTTTTGTTTGGATTGTTTTGATTGTGTGGATTTTTTGGACGAGTTAGATTTTGTGCTTTTTGCGAATGCTAGTTGCCCTCCACCACACGCCATAGCTACAAAAATAGCTACAAAAAAAACGCCACATATTTTTGCTACAAATGTATTTGCAAAATCTGCGTATTTTTGGCTAGATTTTATCACTGCAAATCTCCTAAAATACATAACTATACCCCACCATAGGCATCACCCCAAACCAATCCAAACTTTCATTGATGATGATCTTTATCTCGCCCTCGATTCTATGCTTGCTTAGCAAAGTAAAACTCGTGCCAATATTGATAATCCCCCCAAGCGTAGAATCACTGCTAGAATCATATATCATACTTGCTAGTCCAAATCCCGCTATGATTCCAGCCTCTAGCCCATTTCTAAGTGGCAACACAGGAAAATCTATCATCAAATCCCCACTTACCCCTATCGCGCTAAATCCAAGCGAAGCTAAATTTAGCTCCTTTGCATTGCTGCCTAAATATTGCAAATAGATTCTGCCTCCTACTTTGTTTGGGAAAGATATGCTATCAAATAGCGTGGGATAGAAGCTTTGAAACCCTACTTTTGCGCCATAAGAGAGGAAATTGCCTAGCTCGTAGTCTTTGTTGCCAGCAGCATTATGAAATATCCAGCCACCATAAATTCCCAAAAACACGCCTGTTTTTTTGCGCGCCAAATCCAAATCTCGCACAAGGTTAGCGATTTCTTTGTCCGTGATTTTGTGATATGCCATAATGTATGGATAATAATACAAACTAAGCGTAGAATAATCAATAAGATTTTCATCATTTGCACTATCTTGTTTTGCGATATTTTGGGATTTTTTAGAATCTTTTGAATCTTTTGTGGATTTTGCTTCTTTAGATTTTGTGGATTTTTGATATTTGCTGTATCGTTGCGAATTTGTCTCAATAGCATTTGTCGCACTATACGCAAACGCACTCAAAATCAAAAAAACTCCAATCACGCAAAAAGCACAAAACATAATACGGCGTAAAAAAATCTCTATTTTTTTTGTATCCAAAATCTAGCCTTTAAATTTGTTTGGCAAAATAACCTGCCATTATACACTTTAAACCTTAAATAAGCGAGTTTGGGTATAATAACGCCACAAATTTGCTACTTTAAAAACGCATAAAAACGCGTTTGCAAACATAATGTAAGGAGCAGACATAATGCAAAAAATATCGCTTACCACCCTAAAATCTAAAAAAAATATCCCACCAAATCTAGGCAAAAATCCTAGCAAAATCACTGCCATCACCGCTTATGACGCGCTTTTTGCGCAAATCTTTGATGGCATAATAGATGTGATTTTGGTAGGCGATAGCTTAAATATGAGCTTTAATGGCAAAGAAGACACCACAGGCTTAACCGTAGATGAAATGATATATCACACAAAAGCCGTTTTATCGCACACGAAGCAATCTTTTGTCATCGCAGATATGCCTTTTGGTAGCTATGATAGCGAAAAATCCGCGCTAAAAAATGCTATAAAAATCATCAAACAAACAGGCGTGCAAGCCCTAAAACTTGAAGTCCCTTTGACAAAATTAAAAATCATAAAAGCCCTTGTAAATGAGGGGATTCCCATTATGGCACACATCGGGCTAATGCCTCAATTTGTCAAATTTGAAGGTGGGTATAAAATCAAAGGCAAAGATAATACACAAAGTAAGTATTTGCTAGAATCCGCCCTTGCGTTTGAAGAAGCAGGGGTTTTTGGACTGCTTTTGGAGGGTATCATTTCTAGCGTGGCAAAAGAGATTTCTAGCAAAGTCAAAATCCCAACGATTGGGATTGGCTCTGGGGTGGATTGTGATGGGCAGATTCTCGTATGGAGCGATGCTTTTGGACTATTTAGCGAGTTTAAGCCAAAATTTGTTAGGCAATATTTAGATGGCGCGGGGATTTTTAGAAAAGCATTGCAACAATACGCCACCGATGTCAAAAATAGCGATTTTCCAAATGCCCAAGAACACTATTAAAAAAAAAGAGCTATTAAAAGATAGCTATTAAAAGCTCACAAATTACATAAAAAGGTTTTAAGCAAATGGCAAAAATCACACTTGATTTAGAAAATCTAGATTCTACCCCAAAAAGCGCAAATAAAAAATCTAGCCCAAAATCTAGCGCACCAAAATCATCAAACAGCGCAAGCAACGCAAAATCCACCGATACAAACTCCCAAACAACCGATGAGAGAGAAGTATCCATAGAAAAAATCCGCTTTGATGAAAATGTAGAAAACTCACTTCGCCCAAGCGTGTGGGAGGACTACATAGGGCAGGAAAAAATCAAAAAAAACCTAAAAATCGCTATTTTAGGTGCAAAAAAACGCAAAGAAACACTAATGCACACGCTACTTTTTGGTCCCCCGGGTCTTGGCAAAACCACGCTTAGCCATATCATCGCCACTGAAATGGAAGCAAATATCAAAGTAAGTGCCGCGCCGATGATAGAAAAAGGCGGGGATTTAGCCGCGATTTTGACAAATATCAATGAGGGGGATATTTTATTTATCGATGAGATTCATAGGCTAAGCCCCGCGATTGAAGAGTTGCTTTATCCTGCGATGGAGGATTTTAGGCTAGATATTATCACAGGGAGCGGTCCTGCTGCCCAAACGATAAAAATTGATTTACCTCCATTTATGCTGATTGGTGCGACTACGCGAGCAGGAATGCTATCAAGCCCGCTTCGCGATAGGTTTGGTATGGATTTTAGATTGCAGTTTTATGACAATAATGAGCTAAGTTTAATCATTGACAAAGCTGCTTGCAAGCTAAAGCGCGACATAGAAAAAAACGCCAGCCTAGAAATCGCCAAAAGAGCGCGTGGGACACCTAGAATCGCGCTAAGATTGCTAAAGCGCGTGAGGGATTTTTCCGATGTCGCAGGAGAAAAAGCCATAAGTCTAGCTACCACAAAGCACGCATTAAGCGAGCTTGGCGTAAATGAGCTAGGATTTGATGAGCTAGATTTGCGCTATTTAGAGGCATTGGCACGAGCAAAATCGCCTATGGGGCTAAACACCCTCTCTGCAATCATTAGCGAAGATGAGGGGACGATTGAGGATTTGATAGAGCCGTATTTGCTAGCGCAGGGGTTTTTGGAGCGCACAGCAAGAGGGCGAGTAGCTAGCATAAAGACTTATGAATTATTGCGACTTAGCCCACCAAAGTGGAATCTAAATCACTCACAAGATTTGCAAAATACACCCAAATTGTTTAAAATCACAGATTCTTAAATCGCTTAAAAAATCAAGGTTAAAAAGCAAGATTTTGCTAAATAACATTTCGCTAAAATCCACCAAAAAAGGAAACCCAAACAATGCAAAATAAAATTAACACAAAAACCCCATACCCGCATATTTGCAAAGCATTTGGTGCGTATGAGACAAATTGCTACATTATCCAAACTCCTAAAGGAGAGCTAATCATCGACCCAGGGATTGGCTCAAGCAAATGGGTGCTAGAAAATGTGCAAAATCCTCTTGCAATCCTTATCACGCACGGGCATTTTGACCATATTTTTGATAGCGCGAAATTGCACGAAAATCTAAAATCTGTGCCTATTTACTGCCCCAAAGAAGATGCGTTTATGATGGAGAGTGATTGCTTTGACACAGGGCTTATCCCCTGCCCTCCTAGCATACAAGTCCCGTGCGAAAAAGGACGAAGCGATTTTGAGATTAAGGGGGTTTATTTTTCTTACCTGCATTTTCCCGGACATACCCCTGGGTGTAGTATCATCTGCGTGTGGGGGGATTGCGAGCTAGATAGCACTACTCACAAAAGCAAGTATGCAAGGATTTATAGCGGGGATTTTGTATTTAGACGAAGCATAGGGCGATATGATTTCCCTTACTCAAGCGCGCAAGATATGGTAGATTCTCTAAGGCGATTTAGGGATTTGGATTTTAGGCTTGATTTGGGGTTAAGTTTAGATGATGATGAGCTAGAGGAAGTGAGGCAAGTAGAGATTTTCCCCGGACACGGAGAATCTAGCACTCTAGCGTATGAGCAACACAATGTCAATCTATGGCTAGAGCGAATGTAGCCACAAAGCGCAGAATCTGCACATAACACATTTTTCTTAACATAACGCATTTTGCACAAATATTTGGATACTTCGATTTTTTGCAAAACTTCAATATGGCTAAGGTTATAAATTGCCACGATTTTGAGATTTTTGACAAAAACCTAGAATCTCGCAATGACAAAAGCCATTCGTGCGAAAAGTATTTTGAGTGAGAGTTTTAGCACAAAAATGGTGCTAAATAAATGAGAGGGGTGTTGAGGGGGCAACAAACCATTTATACAAAAAAATCAGCATATTTTTAGCAATGCTACAAATCAATAAAATCAAAAAAATGAACATTTTTTACCGAATTACGCCAAATTGCAAACTGCTTACAAAATCTCTTAGCCTTCCGCTGTCTTCAAAAAAATCCCGCAAAAGCAATGTTTCTTTTGAACCTGATTTTGCACTGATTTCAAACCCCAACCTCTCGCTATCTAAAAAAAATCCACCAAAAGCACTTAGAAAATCTAGTGCAAAATTATGAGTATTGATTGGCATTTTGTCATTGATTAGATTTTTGCGCAAGATTTGACTTTCTTTTGTGATTATGGATTGTATGTCTTTTTTGTATGTTTCTCTATCTGAAGCGCGGGCTTTGTTTGCCACATCGATGGCATAAATAGCATACATCGTATCGCTAAAATCTTGCGAAGTAAGCGTAACTTTTAGATTTTTGGGGCTAAAAAGCGTTATGCTAAATTGTGCTTTTTTGCGCGTGATATTGCGGGCGCATTCTGTGTGGCTAAGATTTTGGCACAGATCTTTATAATCTATGCTTTTTGGCACAGCACTTAGCATAAAATCTAGCAAAAATTCTGCCAAACTTTTATGCTCATAAAATGGATTATTAGCACTGCCTTGTAGCACTAGCACTAGCGTGCTACCTTGCTCGCTTGCAAAATCCACACGATAATCATAACTAACGCTTGCCCCCTCTTTTTTTATGGTAAGAATATCTTTGAAATATTTGGGGATAATCTTTTCAAATTCGCCTCTTTGAGAATCTGTGTGAAATGGCAACGAATCTAAAAAAAATTCCGCCGAGACATTCGCGCTTAAAGCCACCTGCAAAGTATCAGGGAAAAGCCTAAAATGTTGAGAGATTTGAGATAGCTTGATATGTGGGGAAAAAATCTCTATTTCTTTTGGATTTACGCAGGTAAAATCCACTTCACTCCCCTCGCATTCTTGCTCTAATTTCACACCTAAATTTGCCTCTTTTATGCGTATTTTTTTGGGGTTGCTTTGGGCGATTTTATCTAGCTCGCTAGTATCTAGCAGGCTTAGCACCCCTACATAAAATGGTGAAAAACTAAGGGCTTGTTGCAACACTCGTTTATGTAGATTTTTAGGCGGGGCATTTCTATCTTTTTTTGCTTGTAGTTTTGCTTTTTTTGCCTCGATTTTTGCTTGCTTTTTGACTTCTTTTTTCGCTAGATTTTGTGCTTTTTTTTGGGCTTTGATTGCGTCTTTTTCTTGGGATTTTATGTCTTTTTTTGCACTTGCATTTTTTTGGTTAGATTCTGTTTGTGTGTCGTTATTTTGTGGGTTTGGATTTTGGTTTGGATTTTGGCTAGGTTTGGCAGGATTTTGCTGTGATTTTTTTGGATTTTTAGTAGCGTTTGGAGAATCTTTTTTTGTGTCGTTATTTGTGGATTCTTTAGGGGGTTTGTTGGATTTTGTCGTTTGTGTGCTTTCTTGCGTAGAGTTTGTGTTTTTTGTTGCCTGTATATTTGTCGCAGGATTTGCATTTACGCTGATAATCCCGCTTATCAAAGCCACAAAAACAATAAAAATTTTTACAAAGTTAAAACGCATTTTTCTATCCTTATTTTGTCGCATAATGCAAGCATAGCTAAAAACTCCAAAAACCCCTTTATGAAGCAAAACAAATCGACTATATTTCTAAACCAAAATCCAACCTAATAAACCAAAATCTAAAAACAAAATCCAAATAAATGCAAAATCTAGCCTACAAAAAATTAAGATTTTAATGCCCTCTCCCATTTATACGCACTCTCTACGATAGTGGCTAAATCATCATATTTAGGCTTCCAATCCGTGCAAGACAAAAGTTTTTCATTGCTTGCTATAAGTATCGATGGGTCGCCATCTCGCCTGCTAGCAGGATTTACTACAAAATCTACCCCGCTTATTTTTTTTACACATTCTATGACTTCTTTTACGCTATATCCGCGATTATAGCCTACATTAAATATTTCGCTTTTGCCTCTTTCTCTCAAATGCCTAAACGCACTTAAATGCGCACTTGCCAAATCATCTATATGGATATAATCCCTCACACAAGTCCCATCTCTTGTCTCATAATCCTGCCCAAAAATACTCATTGATTCTCGCTTGCCACACGCACATTCTACGGCTACTTTGATTAGGTGAGTGGCGTTTTTGCTTCGTTGCCCTAAGCCATTGCCCTTTGCTAGATTTTCATTTGTATTTGCCATATTTGCCCCCGCGACATTAAAATACCTTAACGCGACATAGTTTATCGCGCCGATTTTGGCACTATCTGCTAGCACGCGCTCACTCATCATTTTGCTAGCACCATAGGGATTGATAGGATATAGCGGGGTAGATTCTCTCACAGGGATAAAATCCGCACTAGGCTCGCCATACACCGCCGCAGTAGAAGAAAATATAAAATCCCTCAAGCCATTTTTTACGCATAAATCAATCAAGTTTGTCGTGTTTATGACATTATTTTTGTAATATGCAAGCGGATTTTGCACTGATTCACTCACAATTAGCGAAGCGGCAAAATGCACGCACGCGCTAAAATCCCCACTTGCTAAAACCTCATCTACGCGCTTTGTATCGCCTAAGTCCATTTGGATTAGCTCCACACGATTGCCATATAAAAGGTGCAAATATTCAAAGTTTTGCCTAAAACCTGTTGATAGGTTGTCTAGTATGGTGATTTTTGCATCAGTATTTGCCAAAAAGCAGTGCGCAGTATGCGAGCCGATATACCCACTGCCACCCGTAAATAAAAGTCTCATATTTTTTAACCTTTTTTGCAAAATTTATCCCTCATTATAGCCAAATACCATTAAAGTATGTTAAAATGCTAGGCTTTATGGGCAAAATCTTAAAGATTTAATGCCAAAGATTTAACGCCACAACAACGACTAAAAGAGGTATCAAAATGAGCAAAAATACAACGACAAAACATACAAAAACTAGCGCAAAAAATGCCATAGATTCTGCTTCAAATCCTAGCAAGACTACACAAAATAGCACAAAATCTAAATCTGCTTTATCTACTTCTAAATCTACTGCTAAATCCAAATCCGCAGATTTTATCACTGATTTTACGCAGCAAGAAAACAATTTGCTTATGCGGATTTTAGTCGCACCGCAGATGGCAAATTTTAGCGGAGTGATGCACGGAGGCGAGCTTTTAAAGCTATTTGACCAAGTGGCGTATGCTTGCTCTACTAGATTTTGTGGGATTGGCACGGTTACGATGAGTGTGGATAATGTCGCCTTTTATCAGCCAATCCCCATAGGCTCGCTTCTTAGCCTCTATGCAAGTGTGAATTTCACAGGAAAAACAAGCTGTGAAGTCGGCATAAAAGCTGTGGCACAAAACATAAAAGACAGGAGCGAGACACATTGTGCTAGCGGCTACTACACAATGGTGGCAAAACAAGATGGCAAGACGGCTTTGATGAGAGAGTTTGCCCCAAAAAGCACGGAAGAAAAAAGGCGATATGCAAACGCCCTAAAAAGACGCGAGCTACGCGGAAATCTACAAAAATAATATTTCAAATGCCACAATAATACACACTTATAAAATCCACAAGAGGCGCGACTTTGCTAGTTATATACGGATTTTGTAGCAATCCACACCAAATCGTCACACTAAGCGAAGTATCCAAATCACGCGAATCTAAAAGAAAATAAATCACAATGACATAAAATTGAATCAATAAATTAGATTCACACTTACAATATTCACGCAAATCTAAAATTTAATGCCGTGTGCTTTGGATTCTTCGCTCATTGCATTAGCTCACAATGACGAAGCAGGGAAAGAATCCGTCATTGCGAGGCAGTTTGAGCGAAGCGAAGACAACGAAGCAATCCAAACAAAATACAAACTTTGCGAATCTAAATAATAAATCCGTCCATTCGCGTTAGGGTTTTGCCTTTTTGGGAGCGGATTTTGGAGTAGGCGAAGGGAAAAGCTAAAAATCCACCATACCAAAATCGCTCACACGCCTTTTGTAACGCCAAACCTAGCTGATATTCATAGGTTTTTGCTAATTCGTTTTTTACAAATTCACGCATTGATTCGCGCTCAAAACTATCGCCCAAATCCCCCAAATCGCGCGAAGATTCACCTGCATTATGTCGCTTGTAGATTTTAAAATACAGCGTGAAAGGCGTTCGCATTTTTCGCAAAAATCCCTTTGTGGCGTAGCGATTATAAAGTTTAATCGGCAAAGATTCACGCCCTTCGCGCGACATTCGCAAAAATTGCTTATAGATAGGCATATCATAAATTAGAACTTCTTTTAGCGCGTTTGTGGGATTTATGTCTTTTAATCTACCCCGCCACCAATAATCAAAGCTTGTATAATAAATTTTTAATTTTTTGCAATGTGGGGCAATAATATCACAAAAGCCCGAGCGCGTAGAAACTACACCCGCACACGACAACGCCAACGCAATCGCATCTTTTAGCGACAAATCCAAATCATACACGCCATCGCTAAAATAGTGCGTGTATTCTTTGTGATTTGAGATATTTACGATGATTTTGTAGCCTAATTTAAGCAATTTGTCGCACTCATCTTTAAAGATTATCAGTGGTAAATTTTGTCGAGAATTTGCCTCTGGGCAAAATAGCATAATCTTGTCCAAAGGCGCGATTTTGGCAAGTTTTTCACGCAAAGATTCGCTTAATTTTGGGAGATTCGTAGGCAAATCACCCTTTGTATTACGCGGTAAATCAAACCATTCCAAATGCCAATTTAACATACTTGAAAAAGCCACAGGCATACACAAAATCTCAGAATGTGATGGATAAAATTTGCCTTTTGTCGGCACACTTACGGCGTTTTCGGTATATAACCATTGCGGATACCAAAAATTTTCAACAATTTCTTTGTCGCTACAAATCACATAATCCTTGCAATCAAAAATATCGCACAAAGTTTCGTGGCTAGGTTTGATAACAAAAGTTATCTTACCGTTTAATTTACGCTCTAACGCAGATTTTAATAACAGATGGTGGTAAAAATCCCCCGCACTGCAAGGCAAAACAAAATAATATCTATCGCTTTTTAGATTTTTTGCGAGTTCTTGTAAGGTTTGTATGGGTTTTTGTGTTGTGTTGTTCATTTTTTGTCCTTTCGTTGTTTTTTTGTCATTGCGAGACTTGCAAAAGCAAGTCGTGGCAATCTATACCTTTTGTCATTCTGAGCCTTTTGCAAAAAGGCGAAGAATCCAAAACACACGACATTAAAGTATAGATTCGTGTGTTTTGGATTCTTCGCTCACTTCGTTCGCTCAGTATGACGGATTTATAGTTTGATTCGTCTTGCAATGACAAATTTTTATATTTTCTCATCAATCTCTACCTTTATGTCAAACTTCTCATCGCGCACTTTGTTTATCGCAAAGGCGGTTTTTAGCCCACTAGGCTTGGTGTCGTTTATCAAAATGCGCTCACCAAATGGCAAATCGCTGATTATTTCATCAAAGCGGATTTTGTGAATAGTCAAAAATGCTTTAAGATTTGCCACTTCGCTTTTGCTCCGCGCTGTAAGCAAAATCACTTTGTCGCCCTTTGGCAAACTCGCAAAAAATTCACTCACACCCTCTAAAAGCGTGTCGCACGAATCTAGCTTATACCCGTTGTGGTGCACAATCGTGCCATCAATGTCAATAAGCCAAGTTTTTGGCAGATTCGATAAATACAGCGTTGTCTCACAGCGATAAATCGCGGATTCTACGCGCTGGGCTTCGGTCATTTGCGACAAGCAAACTCCCTTGCCTTGCGCTTAAAAACCACGATTTCTCATCTGTGATACTTCCGCTTTGTTAGTATTTTTCATTTTTGTCCTTATTTTTTTGATTGCTACGAATCCGCTATCGCAGATTCTCGCAATGACTAATTTTTTGATTTTACCCACCCCCTAGCCCCCTCGTGCTAAGGGAGGGGGAAGTTTTTGAGATTTTTCGCTATGCTCAAAATGACAAGGCTTTTCATTGTTCATTCCTCCCCGATTTGAATCGCAGGGGTGCAGGTTTCGCGCTGATTAAGAATGTCGCAAAATCTACACGCGCTAAAATTTGTATGTGTGTAAAAGGCAAGTAAATCTGCCTTGCTAATCTCTCTACTAAGTCGCAGAGATTCGATAGATTCGCAAGATTTAAGCGATAGATTTTTTGAATCCATACATAAATCCCCCCCCCAATTTGCGCTACACTAGCCAAATCTTGCGCTTTTTGGTGAATCGTCCCCTTTGCTGCAAAATGACTTGCACGAGGGCAGATTGATAGCTCATCGCCATATACGCTCACACAAGGACTATTACACGCCAAAAAATATGCCGAGTTTTGCTCGTCCGTGCGCTCAATCTCCGCATAAGTAGGCGGAGGCGACTTGCCCCATACATTATCATTGATAAAGATATAATTCATTCGCTGTTCGCGCAAATACGCCACCAAATCATAGCTTTTTAGTCGCTTGGCAAGGCGCGGATTTGCCGTGTAGTTGCTAACCCAAATCCATAGCTTTTTGTTACCTTTGTGCTTTTCAAACACGGCGCGAAGCGCATCGCTAAAATAAATCGTGCCATTTGTGGTGATATACACACTCTCAATTTTCTCGCAATTTAGGGCAAAATCTAGCATTTGTGGCAATTCTTTATGCAAAAGCGGTTCGCCACCGAGCAATAAAAGCGCGTTTAGCTTGTCGGCGTTTTTTAGTAGATTTTGGAGATAGGTTTTGAAATCCGTATATGCGATAACGCGCTGATTTTCGCGGGGCAAGTAGGGGATATAGTTTGTGCAGTTTTTGCATTTGAGATTGCAAGTCGTGGTGATAGCAAATTCGACTTGTGGCAGGTAGATTTTGCCCCGAAGTCTAAAATCTAGCGTGGTTTTAAGTCGCTCTATTTGGTAGCGATTTGTAGGTATCAAATCGATTGCCTTAAAAACGGCATTGCGAAATGACTTGCGACTTTTGGAATGCGGAATCACAAAGCTAGTGATTTTGCCTAGCGTTTTAAGCGTGGATTTTATGGGCTTAAAAATCGCTATTGCGCCGTCATCTTTGCCTTTGCCCATCGCGCGTTGTAGATTATGAACGCCGTAGAATTTATTTCGCACATAGTATTCAACTACGCGCTGTTTATAAACGCAGTATTGTTCGCGTGTAAGGGTTTTGTGTAAGTTCATTTTGTTTCCTTTGTGTTAAATTTTCTCATTTGACTGCTCGTTTTTTTGTCATATTGAGCGTAGCGAAATATCTCTAGATTCACGAGTCTTTGAGATACTTCGCATTTGCTCAGTATGACAATGGATTTTGGATTGCCACGATTTTGCAACTTTTGACAAAGTCGCAAAAATCTCGCAATGACGGATTATTTGATTTTACCCACCCCCTAGCCCCCTCGTGCTAAGGGAGGGGGGATTTTTAAGATTTGACTTGAATCCCAGCGTCAATTTGCGTGTGAGATTCAAGGCATTCGCAATAATCACACGCAGAAAAATAATCCCTTGTGTAAAATTTGACAAAATCACGCGCAGAGACATTGTGATTTTCCCCCCCCCCCCATTTGTAGCGTGATTTAGGTTAATACCTTCGCTTAAATTTATGGTGGGATTTAATGCCTTTTCTACATAATACGCCCTCGTGCAAACTAAAAATCGCCCTTCAAATAGCGACACACAGGGGTTTTGCCAACAATTCCAAAAAGTGCGCTTAATGCCCTCAATATCCCTATTTCGCGCAAAAATATCACCCCTTTGAATCCAGCGAAAATCCTTTGCATTGCGCACGGTGCTATATGGAATCTTGTGCTTTTGTAGCAAATCTAGCACTTCATTATATTTTGTCTTATTATGCAATGAATAATTTGAGACAAAAACTTCGATTCGGTGGCGATTTCTTACCAGCGAATCTAGCACCTTTTGGCTTGGGATTATCGTGCCATTTGTGGTGATTTGGACAAGTAAAATCTGCCTTTTGCTACAAGCATAATCCACCATTTCCGCAAAATCCGCATTTAGCAGTGGCTCTCCACCGATGATTTTAAACTGATAAATGTGGCTCACATTTTTTAGCAAGGCATCAAGTCGTGCCTTAAAAGATTCTAGGCTCTCATCATAGTGTTGTGCTTTGGTATAAAGTGGCATTAGCGAGCCACAATCCCTGCATTTAAGAGTGCAACGCGTGGTGATATTAAAATCCATCGTAGGCACGGAGACTTTGCGCGTTAGAAAAAGTTTGATTTTTTCAAAACGCACTATGCGTTTATGTTTGAATCGGCGCAAAAGCCACCGCGCATACCACCATTTTTGCAAGTATTTTGCCTTTAACGCGCTGTGATGACTCAATAGATTTGCGCTAAATTCTAGGTTGCGAATCTTAAAAGTCCGCCATTCTTGCCGTGTAAGTCCTAAATATCGTCTTAACATTTTTTGCTCCTTTTGTGTTTAGATTTTGTCATATTGACTGCTCATTTTTGTCATATTGAGCGTAGCGAAATATCTCTAGATTCACGACTTTTTGAGACACTTCGCTTCGCTCAAGTAATGACAAAAGAGACGCCAACAAACAATCGAAGTAGTTGCGGTAGTGCTTTGGATTATTCTTGCGTAAAACAAGCGAGATAGGACCTGGGCGTCCATAGAGCGCAGTTTTATGCAAAAATAATCCAAATGATTACCCAAATACAAATTGCTAAAAACGCAAAATCACAAAAACCCCTCCATTAACATATTCCCCCGATAAAACGCCGCGCAAATGCTATCATAATCCTCCCACGCGTAAGTCGTGAGCGATAGCCAGATTAGCGCGTGGAGCAATTTAATCTTTTCTTTGCTGACATTTGGGAGCAAGTCAAAAAACTCTTCGCTCATATCGCTCCACCCGCTTGATTTTATGGTGAGTTCGACTTCATTAGTGCCGATTGAAAGCGTGAATTTTTTGCGGTTAAATTGGTCGTAATCGCCACAGATTGAGTAGTAGAGCTTGGCAAAATCATAATCAGCATCGCCATAGATTTGGCTCTGCCCGAAATATCCGCGCGGGTCGATAAGCACCACTTCCATAGCAAAGCTATCAAAAAGAATATTTGAAAAAGTCGCATCGCCGTGAATTAGCGCAAATTCGTGTGGAAAATGCGCGGTTATAAGCTCGGCAATCTGCTCTTTGCAAAAAAGCGCGTTTTTGTAATATCTGCCGTTAATTTTGATAAATTCATCACGCGCAAAGGGGATTAGCGATTCAACAAGGGCAAGTCTATCGTAAGTTTTTGTGATATAAGTCTCGGTGCAATCACTTTGGACGGAGGGGATTTTGGGCGTTAGATTGTGAAGTGATTTTAGCGAATCTATGATTTTGGCTAAAATCTCGCGCTTTTGGGATTTTAACAGGCATTCGTATTCGTAGATATTTTTGCCCTTTATCTTTTTCATCGTAAGCGGGTTTAGCGCGTAGATTTGCGGGATTTGGCTAAATCCTAAATTTTGCACGAACTCATACCACGCGATTTCTTTTTTGGCAATCGCCTTGCCTTGCGAATCTAGCGGGGTTTTTATGGCGACATTGTCCTTGAACTCGATTTTGTTAAATGGGCGGGTAAGGCTAAGCGGATTTGTCTCGGTATAGACTAAAAGCGTGCCGATTTCTTTGCTATGGGCTAAATCAAGCGGAGTAAAGTTTATATTTTGCGTTTGTAGCCATTCGACTAATGCGCCAGATTTTGGGATATTTGCAAGGCATTTTTTGTTTGCAAAGATAAACAGCCCTGCAACGCCGTTTTTATAACTTGGCGCGTTTATAAACTTGCCATTTTCATAGCTCCAACGGCACTCAAAATCGCCCGAAATACCGATGAAGTTTTGTGGAGTTGTTTTGGGGGTCATTGCGAGATTTTGCGAAGCAAAATCGTGGCAATCTATTTGGGAATCTACCCACCCCCTAGCCCCCTCCGCAAGGGAGGGGGAATAAGATTCAAGTCCCTCCCCTTGCGGAAGGGATTTAGGGTGGGGTTTATTTCGTAAATCTAACTTGCTTTTAGAATTTTTAAGCGACTGACAAATGGGGGGGGGGCAGACAAGATTCTTGTCGTGGTGTAGAAATTGTGCTTGAATTGCTTGAATCTGTCGAATCTTGGCTTAATGATTTGCTTGAATCTAACGCTAAATCTGCGCTAGATTCGCCACTAAATTCGCTAGATTCACAAGATTCACTCATATTTGGCAGAGTAAATTCATTTGAGAGAATCAAATCACACCAAATTATCATAAATGGCTCACTCTCGCTAATCGCCTCCATCGCCTCACGCAAACCAGCGATAGTCCCTGAATCTCGCGCTTGTAAAATCCTATAATCCACGCCGTTTTCACAAAATCGTGGCGCAAAAATCGCTAAATATTTTTGCAACACTTCGATTTTATAATCCGCGATGATGGTAAATTTCGCGCCTTTGAATTTCGCAAAAAGATGAAAAATAATCGGCAAGTTATTATAAGGCACAAGGCATTTGGGCTTGTTGCGTGTAAGTCCCTCTAACCTAGTCCCATTGCCACCTGCTTGGATAATGATATGATTTAATTTGCTAGATAGCACGCGTAGCCTTTAAGTTTATTTTAAGTTTTTGCGTTTTTTTTTATCTTACATAATCACGCATAAATCGTATAAATTCGTATAAATTGCGCACAATGCACACAAATTGTAAGCCAAAACAAATAAAAACGCACATTCTACAAAATTTTTGTAAAAATATGATGATATTTGCCAAAATCCTTAATTGTGGTATAATGCTTCTTTTGTTTGGTTTGCGTTTTGTTTGCCAAATATTTCCCAAACATTTAGCAAACAATACAATAAAAAAGCAACCAAAACTATCAAAATCTACCATAAACCTATCTTAAGGATTCAAATGCAAACGCGCTTCATATCGCTATTATCCGCACAGATTTTACGCATTTTGCTTATTTTTATTGCGCTGTCTTGTCTAGTCGTATTTGTGGCTTGCGATGATAAGCCCAAAAAAAATGCCACAAAAACCCCTCCAAAAGACTATGGTATCACAGGTTTTAGCTCCCCTCAAGCACAAAGAATGATAGAAAAATATATCCAGCCATATTGCGAGCAGGAATGCACACTTTTATATGAGGGCGAGCTAGAAAATCGCAATAAAATTTGGGTTTTCAAAAACCACCTTGATAGCATAAAAATCTTTGAACACGAAGCAGGCAGAGAGGCGATACTCTATCGTGGCGAAATCGATAGAATCCTATCAAAACCAAAATTTGAAATAGAAGAAGACACGGTCATAATCACCGTCCCGCGCAATACTTCTGCGGGGTTTATGCAGACAAAAGCTGTGCTAGAAAAAGGCGAAATGCACCTTTTTACCAAAGGATTTAACTCGCCAGATATTTATCATAATGCCGATTGGCAGCCAGATTTTGACCCGCAAAAAGCGCAGATTGAAGTGCTAAGCCTAAGCGTGCAACAATACAAGCGAAAAGGCACAGGACACGCCTGTCCAGCAGAATCTAGCGAGCTAAAAACCAAAGAAGATGTAAAGAGATTTTTTGAGCTAGCAAAGCCTATCGCTTCAAGCGGGCTTGATTTGGTAGAAAGCTACGCAGGAGTGGGGTGCGTAGAGTATAGTGGCAAGCTAGAGGCGTATGGCAAAATGTGGCAATATACGATTGCGTATGGATTTGGGATATGGGCTAGGGATTTTGAGGAGGGGAGAGCGTTTGTCTGCGAAGATGAAAAATGCCCCTTGCAAGCGGTGTCAAACGCGATACAAAAATAAAAGCTACAAGTTATCATAATAATAACTTGTAGCTTGGCTAATGACTAGGCAAGAATGTTACTTTAAGCCATATTTAGTTAAGGTATTCTTTCAGTTCGTTCCAATCAATAACTTCTTTGAATAATTCACGATTAACTTCTTCTAAACGAAACTGATACATATTTGCATTTAATATTAACTCTTCTTGTAAAGCATTATACGCATCTACTATATCTTGTTTAGTAGATACTAGGCATTTTTCATCTTTTTTGCCAGCGTCTTTGCATTTTATGTAGTCTCCGTGCTCTTTGAGATTGGTATCGTTATAAGACTTGACTTTGTTTGACATATCAACCAAATTATCAATCAATTTAATAATCTCGTTATACCTTATCTCAAACCTATAAAAAACATCAGGTCTTGCTTTTATATGGCTAGAAAAGCTATCTGTTTTTTCAACAAAAAAGTTTTTCATTCTTGTATATTCGCCAATCTTATCGTCCATACCAGATTGCAACGCTTCAAAATTTTTAAATTTTTCAGCTTTGTATTTATCATACGGTGAGTCTTGGAATGTTAGATATATGCTATAAGCTAAAAACGCGACTAACAATATAGCTATACAACTAAAAAAGCCTATGCCAAACACTTTAAAATTTTCTTTTTGTAGTTTCATTTTTTCTCCTATTTTAGATTTTTACTCAAGCATTTTTGAGTAATGTTGAAATTAGTGTAGCAATCATTTTGTCTCTTTTTATACAATCATTTTGCCTCCTTTGCGTTGATTTTGGTTGGCAAATGCCATTTTAGGTAGCATTCTTAACTTAACCTCAAATAATGGGGTATTAAGCAAGGATTAGCCTTTGAATGTTTTATACACAACAATTATTGCCAACAATATAGCAAAGATTGGCCAAAATGCAGAAAGTGCCATAAATAATGGCTCAACCATTTTAGTTAATGTTGTAAATAGTGTTGAAAACATTTTGCTCCTTTGTGTTGATTTTGGTTGTTTTGTAGCTAGTGCGCATTTGGCGCGTTTGATTGTGTGCTGGATTGCTCATCGAATTTGCTAGCTGGCTCTACGCTAGAATCTGCGCTAAGTTTTTGGCTAGATTCTGCTACAAAATCCACATTAGAATCTTTGCTAGATTCTAATGTGTTAGAATCCTCATTTGGTATTTCATCAGATTGTATGCTTGTTTCTTGGTTTTGCTCGCTAGATTCTGCGTTATGTTGTTCGCTAGAATCTGTTTCTATGGATTCTGTTATGTCTGCTTCTGTTGTAAATATTTCATCTCGCATTTGTGAATCATCTAGCTTGGGCATTATTTCTGTCTCTATGTGTTCGCTTAGGATTTTTGACTGTGGCGTTGTATTGGTAGAGTAGCTAAGCTGTGCTTTTAGCGCGTTTATCATTTCGGTATTTTTGCTAGCAAACTCTTTTTGGATATCGTTTTTGAGTGTATCAAGATTGCGCTTGATTTTTTGTTTAAATTTTTCTTTGTTTAGTGCTTTATCAATCCAATGTCCCACCACTTCAGTAGCCACGACCATCCCCACAGCACAGAGTGCGCCCCCTGCGCCCACAACCGCCGCTGTGGCTGCTGTTATGCCACCGCATACAGCTGCGCCACCTGTGCGTTTTACTACTTGTTTGCCTGCAATTTTTTCCATAACAAAAACACCGCCACGCACGCCCATTCTAACAGTTGCGCTAAAAATCAATGTGCCAGCAACACTCATCGCAAATGTATCTATTTGTCGTGTAGAATCCAAATCCATTCTATCTATAATTGCGTCAATATTTATATTAGGCACAAAGCGTGTTTTTGCGTTTTCTACATCATCACCTTGCAAACGATTAGTAGCTACAATTTTTTCAATCTCGTTATGAAGCCTACTCCCAAATTTCTTTGAAATCGTTGTTATTTCGCTATTATAAGCGGTTTGTAGAGTATCTTTTATTTTGTTGTCAAATGCTTCATCAAAAGGTAAATACTTCGCAAAAAGATTCTCAAATTCTTGCGTATCCCTATCTTTGATTTGCTCTTTTTCCTCATCTGTCAATTCTTTTTTTGATTTAAAAAAATCTACAACTTTGCTACCCATTTTCCCTAGCCAACCCATAGCCTGCACACCCTTGCGCGTCCAGCTAAAATGCCACTCTGCATAAGTTTCAGCAATTATTTCTTGCGTATCAGCATTTACATAGCTATCAATAAGTGCATTTGTCTGTTTATCTAGTCTATCTTGCAATTCTTCAAAATCAATCCCTTGAAGTGCTACATTATAGGCTTCTTTTACTTTTTGTTCAGGTAGTATTACTATTTCATTATTTATACGCGCAATAATAGTTTGCCATTTTTCTAGCAGGATTCTAGTTGTTGTTTGTGTGTATTGTTGCTCGGCATTTACTTCAGGCTTATCGCTATTGACTGCCACATACACAATGATAACAAGTAACAAAGAAATGATTTTAGAAGCAGTTTTTTTAGGGCTTTTACTAAAATCTACACTTAACGCAGAGCGATTGACACGCAAAGATAGCAATGCAAAAAGAAAAAACGCTCCGAACTCGCCTGCCATTACACATAATAGCACAAAATATTTTATAAAATTTCGTAGTGATTCTTGCTCTATCGCCATAGGTAAAGAATCTTTTCCCAATAAATAATACTCAACAATAGCGATTTTTGCCACAATAAAATCTAATATTTCTCGTATCCAGCCACTCAACTGCGTGATTCCATACTCACCTTGCAATTTCTCAAAATGTGCCAAAAGCGTAGATTCAGCTTGTGTGCCACATATAAATTTTACAACTATCAATAACAAAACACCAAAAAATGCCAAAAAGAATGCACTCCAATATTTAGCGTAAAATGGGGCAATCACTTCTGAATATTGATTTTTTAGTTTTTCCATAAAAAATGGTTGCACTACTATAATCCCAAACACTACACAAAGGGCAAAAAATAACATTTCATATTTGTGTGCAAAAGGAAAAGATAACATAAAGCTAAGTCCAAAAGCTAGCAAACAAGTGATAACAGCACAAATAATCCAAGATAAAAAGCGGCGTCTGCCAAACCAATGCAAAATCGAACCTTTTTTGGTAATCGCTTCATTTATCGCTAGTTTTTTAGCAATATTTATGCTAAAAATTTCTCTAAGCCCTGCAATCCATAAAGTAGCCCATAACAAACAAAATGGAATCAAAATTGTCTCATCTTGTCGGGTAAATCCTACCCAAATCGCCAAAATAAACGCGATAAATACGACATTTGACCCTAGCATAGCAAAAAATCCCTGCTTATTTTGCGCGTCATTATATTGCGCATTTTTGTTTGGCGTGGATAGATTTTGCGTGTTTTGCGTTTGTTGATTTTGTTCGTTTGGTATGTTTGGTTTTTGTGTCATTTTGTGTCCTTTTTAGATTTTTAGCCTTTTAGCATTTTGATAGATTTTAGTCTTGTTTGTTGCGTTTTTCACACTAAATTTTACACATTTGGTGGGGAATCTTGTGAATTTGCCTGCGCACTTGATTGTGTAGATTGATTTTTTGTATCAGCTTGGCTAGATTGACTAGCGTTGCCTTGCTTGCCTGTCTTGCTTGCTAGGTAGTTGGCACATTTTGCATTTGCATTAGCGATAAATACAAGCGCGTTTGATAGCTTTGCATAGATGCGCACTAGTAGCCCTAGAAATCCGCCTAGCTTCTTACTCTGCTGTTTGGCAAAATCTCTAAATTCCTCTTTTGTGTCCTCTTTGAATATTTCTTCTTTTAGGCTTTCTTTGTCGCCTTTAGTCTTTTTTATCAAGTTCATTAAAGGCTTGTAACAAAGAAATAATCCCACTAGAATGAGTATTAGAAAAAGCGTATTCATTTTTTCTCCTTTTGTTTGTTGGATTTGGATTTTATTTTGTCGCTTTTGGGAGTATCTCTATTTGCAAGTTCTGCTTTGGATTCTCTTTTTTTGCGCCATCACGCACTACGCTAAAGATAGCTTTTTTGTCTGAGCGAAGCAGGCTTAGCTCATTTTCATACTCTCCGCTATTGCGCAGGGCATTGCCATTTATATGCGTGATTATGTCGCCTTTTTTGAGTCCTGCTTTTTGCGCGGTGGAGTCTTGCTTTAGCTCTTTTATTTTTACGCCTTGTGTGCGCACGCCATTTTCTACCACTTGATAATCCACCACCTGCATACCGCTAACATATCCGCGATTGATTGTGCCATTTTCTACTAGCTCTAGGGCTATGGCTTTTGCTAGGTTTGAGGGTATCGCAAATCCTAGCCCATCTTTGTTGGGTATACCAGCACTATTTATCCCTACCAACGCCCCACGAGAATCCATAAGCGCACCGCCAGAGTTGCCACTATTTATCGCTGCATCGGTTTGGATATAGTTTTGATACGCGTTTAATCCTTGCAATAATATCTCATTGCCACGATTTTTTGCAGAGATGATTCCCTGCGTTACGCTATCGCTAAACCCATCATTATTACCGATAGCAAACACCATATCGCCCACCCTTGCCTCATCGCTATTTGCAAATTCCATAAAAATAAGCTCTTTTATATATCTTGGTATGTCGATTTTTATCACTGCCAAATCTGTCTCTTTGTCCGTGCCGATGACTTGGGCTATGTATTCTTGGCTATCATTGTATAGCTTTACTATGACTTTGTCCGCCCCCCTTACTACATGTTGATTTGTGATGATATAGCCATCTTTTGAGATGATGACTCCGCTACCTTGCGATTGAAATAGCAATGGCAAATCGCTATATGCCTCGCCCAAAGCCTGCTTGTATATTTTATCTTGCAACATTTGAGGCTCTATGCCTAGTATGTCTGTGATTCCTTTTAAGTAGATACTTACCACAGATTTGCGGGATTTATCGATAATGTCATAATACGAATACACGGCGTTATGTTTTGTATTTGGCTTTATGCGCTCGGTGATTTGGGGGGCGTTTTTTGTGATAAGGGGTTGTCTTGGTAGATTTTGGGCGTGTGCTAGCGTGGCAAATACAGATGATACGACTAAGCATATCACGCAAATACTTTTACGCCAAAATCCCCTGCCTAAAAAAATACCTAAACAAACTAGATTTTGCATTGGCTATTTGCCCTCGCTCTTATTTGATGCGATTTGGCTAGAATCTATATCTTGCGTGCTTGTTGCATTTGTGGGATTTTGGCTATGAGTTTGGCTAGATTGCGTGGGGGTAGATTCTGTTGTGGAATGTGTGGGATTTTGGCTAGAATCTTTTGATTCTTGTTTAGTAGATTCTTGCAAAGCGGAATCTTGCGCATTAGATTCTTGCTTGGTGGAATCTTGCTTGGTAGATTCTTGTGTAGAATCTTGGCTATTTTGCATTATGCTATCATAGATTTCATAGCCACTGCCACCTTCGTTAAATGTCTTATACACTTTGCAAAAAATATCTTTTT
Source organism: Helicobacter sp. T3_23-1059 (assembly GCF_053654515.1). Lineage (NCBI taxonomy): Bacteria > Pseudomonadati > Campylobacterota > Epsilonproteobacteria > Campylobacterales > Helicobacteraceae > Helicobacter > Helicobacter sp. T3_23-1059. The sequence goes on from NZ_JBSIUV010000005.1 coordinate 76,330, forward strand.
CCCATTCTTTGCCTTTTTCGCAGGCTTTGTCGTAGTAGGATTTTGCTTTGTCTTTGTCTTGTTTTATGTTGCCTACGCCTTTTTCGTAGAGTTTGCCTACTATGTAGCAAGATTCTGCGCTATCTAGCTCATCGCAGGCTTTTTTGCTATATTTTTCTGCCTTTTTTTCATTTTGACTTACTTTTGAGCCTTGTTCATAAATCATACCAAGTGTGGCACAGCTGATTGCTTGGATAGTCTTATCTTTTGCATTATCACAAAAATTTTCCGCTTTTTTGATAAACTCTTTGTATTCGCTATCATTGGCTTGCAAGCCAGCCTCACCAAAGCAAGAAAACTCATCATTTTTTTCACAGCCGATATGATAATACTGCCTTGCTAGATTTTCATTGCTATCTCGATATAAATACCCCAGCCACCAATAAGCCTCATCATTTCCTAGCACAATAGACCTTTGCAAATACAAATCAGCGATTTTAGCGTGATTTGGTATCGTGGTGGCATTTGCCCAGATTCTGCCGTTTTCTTCGCAAGCGTATTTGCTACATTCTGTGATACTTTCTAGATTTACGCTTTGTATTACCCATTCGCACGCTTGCGTATTTTTGTCATCTACACACGCTTCAATAGCTTTATCCACTTGTGTTTTTTCTTTTTTACCTGCATTTTTGGAGTCGTTTTTTTCATCATCTGTGATAAATACCAAAATCACAAGACACAAAACGATACCTAGTGCTATCCATAAAAGGATTTTCAACCATTTTTTCATACAACCCACGCCTTTTTTAAAAAAAATTTGTTTTTGATAAAAAAGCGTATTAAACAAAAAAAAAAAACGGAAATTAAACAAAAGAGTATTTAGGCATTTTTTGATAATTTAATTTTGATTGTTAGATTTTTAGGCTATAATCGCATTTCTTGCTTTTATCTTATCACACACTACAACACTCTTTTTTAAGGATTCCCAAAATGGCTAGCCAATCTAATCAAAACTCCACCTCTACACACGCACGCGCACATAATGCCAACTCAAACCACAACCACCAAAATCACCAAAACCGAACCACAAAACATATCCCAGCTGAAGTCTATAAGCTCGAAGAACTAAGCCAAAAGCCTATTTCTCAACTCGTCTCTATCGCGCAAGGACTAAAGGTAGAAAATCCACAAGAATTTAAACGCGCAGATTTGATGTTTGAAATCTTAAAAGCCCAAGTATCGCAAGGTGGATACTTGCTTTTTACGGGTGTTTTAGAGATTACTCAAGAGGGATATGGATTTTTGCGCGCTGTCGATGAGGCATTTACCGATAGCAAAAACAACACCTATGTAAGCCAAACCCAAGTCTATCGCTTTGCGTTGCGAAATGGCGATATTGTTACGGGGCAGGTGCGACTGCCTAGAGAGCAGGAAAAATACTACGCCTTGCTAAAAATCGAAGCGGTAAATTATAAACCCCTAGATGATATGAAAAATCGCCCGCTTTTTGATAATCTAACCCCACTTTTTCCCACCAAACAGCTAAAATTAGAATATGAGCCTAGCAAGGTTACGGGGCGAATGCTTGATTTATTTAGTCCTATTGGCAAGGGACAAAGAGCCTTGATAGTCGCGCCTCCGCGCACAGGGAAAACCGAGCTAATGAAAGAGCTAGCACACGGAATCAGCGCAAACCACCCCGAAGTAGAACTAATGGTGCTACTTGTCGATGAACGCCCAGAGGAAGTAACCGATATGCAGCGAAGCGTCAAAGGGAGCGTGTATAGCTCGACATTTGATTTGCCAAGCGCAAACCATATCCGCGTGGCAGAGCTCGTGCTAGAGAGGGCAAAGCGCGAAGTAGAAAATGGCAAAGATGTCGTAATATTGTTAGATTCTATCACGCGACTTGCGCGAGCGTATAATACCGTAACTCCAGCAAGTGGCAAGGTGCTAAGTGGTGGCGTTGATGCAAACGCTTTGCATAAGCCAAAGCGATTTTTTGGCGCGGCTAGAAATATCGAGCAAGGTGGTAGCCTAACCATCATCGCAACTGCGCTAATCGAAACAGGTAGCAAAATGGACGAAGTAATATTTGAGGAATTTAAAGGCACGGGAAATAGCGAAATCGTCCTTGCCCGCGCCATCTCCGAGCGCAGAATCTACCCTGCATTTGACATACTAAAATCAGGCACACGAAAAGATGACTTGCTACTAAGCAAAGAAAATCTTACCAAAGTATGGATGCTACGAAATGTGATGAGTCAAATGGACGATGTAGAGGCACTATCATTTGTCTATGCTAAAATGCAATCCACCAAAGACAACGAAGAATTTTTAAATAAAATGAATGAAAAAGAGTAGCTAAGATAAGCGTTTTGCAAGAAAGTATTTTATGAGGAATAGTTTTGTGATAAGATTTTGCAAGATAGCTAAGATAATGTAGCCTAAAATCCACGCAAAACAACAAAACAAAATCTAGCACAAAAACAAAACACGGCAGAATCTATGACAAACCAAACAAAACAAATGAAAAAAGTAGGAATCTTTGATAGTGGCATAGGCGGGCTAAGCGTGGCAAAATCCGTGCTAGATAGCAAAATTTTTGAGCAAGCGATATATTATGGCGATACGGCGCGTGTGCCTTATGGTGTGAAAGATTGTAAGACGATTGTGCGATTTGCGCTTGAGTGTTTGGATTTTTTCGCCCCGCATAATATTGATATGCTACTTGTCGCTTGCAATACCGTGAGCGCGTATGCCCTAGAAACTATGCAAGCAAAGGCTAGCTTTCCCATAGTAGGCGTAATTGAAGCGGGTGTAAAAGCGTGCATAAATGCCCTGCCAAATAAAGATTCTACCACGCTTATCATCGGCACAAAAGCCACCATATCTTCTAAACAATATGAAAAACTTTTAGCAAACGCAGGTTTTGCGCGCTTTGTCAGCAAGGACACAGGGCTATTTGTCCCGCTAGTAGAGGAGGGGCTATATGAGGGCAGAGGAGAGATGGTGCTAGATTCTGTGCTGAAATTTTATTTAGAGGAGTTTTTGTGCTCGCCTGCTTTGGGAGGAGTAGTGCCTAAGGCGATTATTTTAGGTTGCACGCATTTTCCGCTTATTGCTAAACAAATCGATAGATTTTTTGGTGGGCAAAGTATGTTGATTCACTCAGGCGATGCGATTGTGGAGTTATTAGAATCAAACTTTAATTTGCGCAAAAATTCTTTTCCTAAAACAAATATAGATTTTTATGCCTCAAGCGATATAGACGGACTAAAGAAAAAGGCAAAAATATGGCTACAATAAACCCCAAAAAAGACGCACACAACGCGCAAAAAAATACTCCACAAAATGTGCAAAATAGGCAAAATCCACAAAAAAAAACACCTAATAAACCTAAGCAAGATTGTGCCCAAGAACTTGTTACAAGGCTATCTATCTCGCTAGAGCCACATTTATTAGCAAAGCTAGATTCTCGTATCATCACTCAAGGCTACTCTTCGCGCTCTGAACTTGTGCGCGATATGATACGCCAAAAGCTCGTAGAAGAAAGCTGGCAAGATGAGAGCAAAGATAATATCGCTGTGCTTGTCGTGGTGTTTAACCACCACCAAAGAGAGCTAAATCAGCGCATTATCGACATTCAGCACAATGCAAGCCATAGCAATGCAATCACAATCCTTTGCACCACGCATATCCATATCGATACGCACAACTGCCTAGAATCTATAATGCTAAAGGGTAAGCCTAGTGCTGTGCAAAATTTTGCCCTAGAAATCGCAGGACTAAAGGGCGTAAAATTTAGCAAACTAACCCGCACAAGCAGATTTGATGAAGAAGATTAACATAGATTTTGACACAAAACAACATGCAGGCAAGCATAGCGCGAATGCAACAAATACTTGCGACAAAGACACAAAATCAAATGAAATTTTTATCGATAAGATTTTGATAAAGACATATCGCTACTTTGCCGATAAAATCGCTATTTTTGGGGGGAGTTTTGATCCGCCACATTTAGCGCATTTTGAGATTATCAAATGGCTTAGCACGCATTTTAGGCAAGTCATCATCGTCCCTGCGTATCAAAATCCGCTTAAAAAACAAGCGATGATTCCATTTGACACACGACTAAAATGGTGCGAAATAATGTGCCAACATATCAAAAAAGATATAAACGCTACAAATATCACAACAAGCGACATAGAGGGGAAATATAATCGCGTAGTATTTGCCTATGAGTTAGCAAAATATTTTTCTAGCAAATATGTTTGCAATGAAGTTTTTTTTAGCGATTTTGAGGGATTTAGCGATATGCCAAAATCTAGCCAATTCAAAGATTTTGCCCATCCTTTGTGCTTTGTCATCGGACAAGACGCACTAAGCCAAATCCACAAATGGAAAAACATTAACTCGCTAGCTAAGATAGTAGATTTTGTAATGCTAAAAAGAAATACTACAAAATCTAAGGCACAAAATCCCACTACGCAACAACTCTCCAAGCAACAATTTTGCGCACAAAATCCCGCCACAAAAACGATAGATTCTAACAACGCTGATTTTAAAAATATTGATTCTATAAACGGCAATGATACGCTCGCAAATTCTACAAACACAAATGATACGCTACGCGTTTTGTTGGTAGATTTTGCCCCAAACGACTTGCTAAAAAAATCGCTTCCATTTTTGCCAAATGGCAATCTTAGCTCAACTTTTTTAAGAGAATCTTTGATAAAAAAAGCATTTTCACAAAGCAAGCAAAATAACGCACAAAGCCAAGTCATAAATGCGATTCCACAATGCTTGCATAGTGAGGTTGTAGAGTTTTTTAAAAAAACTGCGCTACAATTTCGCTAGATTATTAAATGATTTTACTAGCAAGCAAAATCAACAAATAAAAAAACGCAAATGCGTATAAAAGCATAAGTAAGGAGAACATTTGGAGCTACAAAAACGCGCTAACAACATAAAAGATTTGCTAGATAACAAAAAGGCTCAACATATCGTAATCTATGATTTGCAAGACAAAGAATATATCACACAATGCGTAATCATCGCCACCGCGCTAGCTGGCAAACATTCCTATGCTTTGCTAGATTTTATGAGGGAGGAGCTAAAGCCATTAGGCGAGGTGTTTTATAGCACTGATGAGGAAAGTGAGGATTGGATTATCGCGGATTTGGGCGAAATAATGGTGCATATTTTTACGCAAAACACACGCAAAAGGTTTAACTTGGAGGAATTTTTAGAAAACTATTTTCACGCAAACACCATATAAACCGCTAGATAAATCTAAACCAAACAAAAATCACAAAAATAAAGGGCAAAAATGCGCATAGATTTGCACAACCACACTCCAAGATGCAACCACGCAAGTGGCACGCCACAAGAGTTTATAAACAAAGCGCAAACGCTAGGGATTGATATATTTGGCTTTGCTTGCCACGCGCCTATGGATTTTGACAAAGAATATCGAATGAGGCTAGATGAGCTAGATGAATATATCGATGAGATTCGCTCACTACAAAAACTCTCACAAAAACCGCAGATTTTAGTGGGGCTAGAAGTGGATTTTATACTTGGCAGGGAGGATTTGATAGAATCTCGTGTGTGTAAAGCAGGGCTAGATTTTCTTATAGGTTCGGTGCATTTTTTAGATGAATGGGGGTTTGATAATCCCGCATTTATCGGTGAATATGCCAAAAAAGATTTAGAATCTTGCTGGATAAAATATCTGCATAGTATCGCCAAAATGGCACAAACTAGGCTGTTTCAAATCGTAGGACATTTAGACTTGCTAAAGATTTTTGGACACTCTATGCCAAAAGATTCTAGCGCGTGCAAAGACGCACTAGAATTTGCATTGCACGCGATAAAAAGCGCAGGTATGGCGATCGAGCTAAATTCTGCGGGCTTACGAAAGCAAATAGGCGAAATCTACCCTAGCAAAGAAATTTTGCAAAAGGCGTATCATTTGGGGATTCCTATTAGCTTTGGTAGCGATGCACACGCACTAGAGCAAGTGGGCTATGGCTATGATAAATGCGTAGAGCTAGCACGCGAAGTAGGCTATGATAAATGCGTATATTTCAAACAAAAGCACGCCATACAAACGGATTTTTGATTGCGTTTTGGTTGGTTGTTTGATTGTGTTTGGTTTGCATTTTGATTGCGTTTTTGCGTTTTTGCTGACAAAAAATATTTTGACGACTTTAAATTTTTATAAAATCCAAAGTAGTCAAAATGTAGCTAGTTTTGTCATAATAAGCGCGTAAGCAGGAAATAACTCTATGTTTTTGTTTGTATGCAATTTGCAAATCCATTATGCAGTTGTGCGATAATATGGAGTTTAAGCATTATCAAAATCTACAAAAACATACTTATCCTAAAATCAAAAAAAATCTTAAAAAAATCATAAAATTCTAAAAGTAGCGAAAAATTTAAAAACAAAAAATGCCACCTTAAAATCAAAAGAGAGAAAGAAAAAAACAGAGCAAACAAAGAAAAAAAATAAAGAAACAGATTTTTTAAGCAAACGAAAATCTAGTCGCACAAATCCCACAAATAGCGCGACAAATACATAGGAAAACAATGCAAAATCAACACCACGCCAACCAAGCCACAAAAAACACAAACGATACTACAAACGCATTGATTTTGACATATAAGCCAGCGTTTATCACAAGCAATGCTTTTTTAACCTCCATAAAGAAAAAATACCACCTAGACAAAGCGGGGTTTAGCGGGACTTTAGACCCTTTTGCAAAAGGTGCGCTACTCATTGCAAGTGGAAACTATACCAAACTTTTGCCATTTTTGCCGACTTCGCCAAAATGCTATGAGGCAGTGCTATGGCTTGGGGCAAAATCAAAAAGCCTTGATATAGAAAATTTTTTAGGTGTGGAGCAAACACAGCCTTTTAGCAAAGATAAAATTAAGCGCGTGTTAGAGAGTTTGCAAGGCAAAATCACTTACACGCCACCTAGTTTTAGTGCTAAAAAAGTAGATGGCAAGCGAGCCTACGCACTCGCTAGAATCGGGGAGCAAGTAGAGCTATCACAAAGCACAATGGAGGTTTTTTCCCTGCAATTTTTAAAATACAACCACCCATTTTTGCATTTCTCTTGTGAAATCTCAAAAGGTGGCTATGTGCGCTCTTTGGGCGAGCTAATCGCTAAAAAACTAGGCACAAATGGAATCCTTAGCGCATTAACGCGCACAAAAGAGGGGGATTTACGCGCTTATAATGGCAGGGATATTTTTTTAAATCCATTAGAGATTTTGCCTTTTGATACATTAAAACTAGATTCTAGCTTTGCGCCATTAGTAAAAAATGGTGCAAAAATTTGCCTAAAAAACACAAAAAATGGCATTTTTATAGTTCGCTTTAGCGATTTTTTTTCTATAATAGAAGTTTTAAAAGATGGCAACATCAAGTATCTATGTAATAGGATTTGCTATGCTAATACTCTCTAGAAAGCAAGATGAAAGCATTGTTATTGGCGATGATATAATGATAAAAGTCGTATCTATCGACAGAGGGAGCGTAAAACTAGGTTTTGAAGCACCTCCAAAAATGCTTATCCTCCGTGCAGAGCTAAAAGATGCCGTCATCAAAGAAAACAAAAAAGCTGTGAAAATCGCTAGCGATGAAGTTTTCACAGATTTATCAAAGCATATCAAACGCTAATCATAGCCCACAAAATTACAAACATTTACGCGCAAAACTACAATGACTCTAAAAGCATACCCCAAAATCAATCTATACTTAAAAATCATCGATTTTGATGACAACTTTCACTTGCTAGAATCCCGCTTTTGTCGTATCAAAGGTAATCTCTACGATGAAATCCAAATCCTAGAATCAAACAATGGCAAAGACATAATTGAAGGGGATTTTGGTTGCGAAGTGGGTGATTCTACCGTGGCGCGTGCGCTTCATTTGCTGCGCGAAAAATACCCAAAACACTTCCCCCCCGTGCATATCAAAGTAGATAAAAAAATCCCAAAAGGCTCTGGGCTAGGCGGAGGCAGTGCAGATGCTGGGTGCGTGCTAAATGGGATAGATTCTATGTTTTGTCTAGGGCTAAGCAGTGATGAGCTAAACGCAGTGGCAAAAAGCATAGGCGCAGATGTGGCGTTTTTTGTCAGCAATGCGGGGATTGCCGAAGTCAAAGGCATAGGGGAAAAAATATCGCCATTGCACGCGGATAATGATAAAAATGAATTTGAAATCTATACGCCAAATATTTTTTGTGATACACGCGCAGTGTATAGACAATACCGACAAATGATAGAAAAGCAAATCTTAAAACTTAGCCCTAAAAATATGTTTGTAGATTTTAGCAATCAGCAGATTTTAGACATTGGCGAGAAGCTAGATTTTGAGGCAGTGGGCGACAATACCACAAAATCTAAAAATGCTTCATTTGCGTGCGAGAGATTTGCAAATATCGCTATGCTAAATGATTTGTTTGCGCCTGCTTGTGCGCTATATCCACAGCTACTAGAAGTGGCTCAAAGTCTTGGAAATGGGTGGTTTTTCTCTGGCAGTGGAAGTAGCTTTTTTCGCGTAAAAAACGCAAAAATAGAATCTAGCATACAATCTAATACGAAAATCAATGCAAAATCTAATGCGGATTCTAACAAAAATACAAATATCGATTCTAGCACCACACAGCTAAAGCAAAAACCTTTAGAATCTAGCAAGCCAAAAACACTCTTTGACTAGGCAAACTAGGCAAAATCCACACTAAAAAACGCATAAAACACAAAAAATGATAGCGCAAAATAAAAAAGCACTCTTTGATTATGAGATTATCGAAAAGCTAGAAGCAGGCATAGTCCTGCGTGGCTCAGAGGTAAAATCCCTGCGAAAATCTCGCTGCAATTTAAAAGATAGCTTTGTGCGATTTGTCAAAGGCGAGGCGTTTATTTTTGGTATGCACATCTCATTTCTCTCAAGTGTAAATCCACATTTTCGCCCCGATGAAAAACGGGCTAGAAAATTGCTACTTCATCAAAAAGAAATCAACAAATGGCTTGGCAAAGTCGCTCAAGAGGGGCTAACCATTGTCCCGCTAATGATTTATTTCAACAAAAAAGGCAAGGTTAAGCTCCAAATCGCCCTTGCAAAAGGAAAAAATCTGCACGACAAGCGAGAAGCACTAAAGAAAAAAATCCTCGATAGAGAAGCGCGGGCAAATTTTAAAGACTTTGGCAAAAAGCTATAAACAATGCAAATATGATATATTTCCCTTTGTTTGTGCTATAATCCTTTGCTTTAACTTTGTGATTTTATGTTTGGAAAAAGGACTTTTATGAAAGAAATGGTAGATTATGGGGTGTTAGGATTTTTGGGATTTTTATCCGTGCTAGTGGTAGCCATCGCGATAGAGCGGATATGGTTTTATTCGTCATTGCGCGTTAGTGATTATGATGATAAACGATTTTTGGAGCTAGATTTACACAAACGATTAACGCTTGTTTCCACGATTGGCTCAAATGCCCCCTATGTGGGCTTGCTAGGCACGGTAGCAGGCATTATGATAACTTTCGTAGAAATCGGTGCGGATAATTCTGTGGATACAGGTGCGATAATGACAGGGCTATCTCTCGCGCTAAAAGCCACAGCCGCAGGGCTAATCGTAGCAATCCCAAGCATCGTAGCATACAACCTACTCACAAGATCAGCCGATGTGATTTTGACAAAATGGGATATTCATCATAATCCAAACACAAAACCCGCCCAACAAATACCAAACCGACAAGTAAATGCCACATATCAGCCCACGCCACAAAATCCACAGCAAACCGCACAAAGACAAGCCACACAGCCAACTATGCAACGCATAAACACCGCCACACAAATATCACAAAATCCACAATCACAAAGCCCTCTATCACAAAACACAGCAAATGCCTCTGCCAATGCAACGCCTCGCATTTGATAAAACAAAGACAAAAAGACGCAAAACAACATCTAAAAAACGATAAGGATAAAAACAATGGCGATGAAAAAGTTTGATTCTATGAATCTTGTGCCTTTTATTGATATTATGCTTGTGCTACTTGTCATCGTGCTAACTACGGCGTCTTTTATCCATACTTCGCGCATACAAGTCAATGTCCCAAAGGTAAGCGATGGCGAGCGTTCAAATGAAAATACACCTAAAAAGCCTGTAAATATTACCATTGATAGCGAGGGAAAATACTACATCGACAATGATAATGTCTCGCTAGAAGAGCTAAGAAAAGCACTTCGTAGCTACGAAAAAGACACGCCAATAATCCTAAATGGCGACTCAAAAAGCAATCTTGATAGTTTCGTGCAAGTAATGGATACGCTCCAAGCACAGGGACTAAAAGAACTCTACATTGTCGTAGAAGAAGAAAAATAAATCGTTTTTAAAAATCGCAAGGAAAAACCGCGCATTCAAAAATTTGTTTTTAAAATCACTTCTTGTTGTTTGTTGTTTTTTGCTTTGTAGATTTTGCTTTTGGTGTTTTATTAACGCTTTGTCGCTGACAACATCATTTACAAAGAAAATCTACTTTCCCCCCTTTTTTGATTACGCCTTTTTGCCCTAGTCGATACAGGGCAAAATCATATTTTATCGGGTCATTTTCATCAAAAAGGGCTAGATTTTGACTTACCTCAAGCACCGCCCTAAAATCATAACTTTTGCGCTCCAAAAGCCCTAAAACGCGACAAACTCTAAAAGTATGCGTATCAAGCGGCAAAAGCAATTCGCTTTTTTTGATAAAACCCTCCCACAATCCCAAATCAATATTATCACTTCGCACAAGCCAGCGCAAAAACATATTCCACCGCTTTAGTGGCGAGCTAGGCAGCTTAGCACTATTGGACAAAGGCGTGCCTACCAAAAATGCAAAACCATTAAAATTGCTTGAATGGCTTTGATAGTTTGGCAAGGTATAATCTAGCTTATGGGCTAATGTTGAAGCCACTTGCCAAATCGTTTTCATACAATCGTTGATAAAGCAATAAATCGGCGCGGATTTATCGCGCTTTTCAAGCAGGGATTCTAGTTTTTTTTGCTCTTTCATCTCGCAAAGTGTCAAAAAAAACAGCTTTACTTCGGTGGATTTTTGAAAGCGATAGTATGGAAAATCACTCGCTAAAATCCCCTCCCTAGAATCTAGCAAAGAAAAATCCAAACTATCCAAAAAGCGCAAAATCGCGCCTACATTTCCATAGGCAAAAAGCGCGCAAACAAGCGCGATATATGGAATGTTATCGATTTTGTTCTGTGGAATTTGCGTAGTTTTTGTAGCGGATTTTTGCGCGAGCGGATTTTGTGATTTTTGTGATTTTTGTAGATTTTGTGATTGCGACAAAGATGGTAGATTTTGCGCGTCTTTTATCATTTGTAGATTTTGTGTTTTAGTTTCTAAAATCTCATTTATATATTCTTTGACTTTTAGCAAAGGATCTAGGTTTTCTCTATTTATGGCATTTTGTAGATTATGCGCGTGGTAGTGAAAATCTAGGGCTTTTTTTAGAGAGGCAAAATCTATTAAATGATGATTTATGACTAGCGATTTTTGTGTTTGTTTATTTTGCATTTTGATTCTTTAGGGTTTTTTTGTATTGTTGTGGTGGGATTTTTTTAAATTTGCAGTCGCATTATAGCCTAAATCTTACACGCATTTTAGCAAACTATTTTGCAAATCTCTGTTGGTAAAATCTATCGATTTGTTCGCACTCCTCTTTGCTAAAGCCACTTTGCAACCTAGCCTGCGTATTTAGCACCTTGCCCGCTAGCACAAACTCGCTAAACTTCTCGCAAACGCCTAAAAACTCCTTGCTAAAATTAGTTTCTTCATTGTTGTGATTTGCTTTTTGATTCTTTGTTTGATTTATTATCGTGTGTTTTTGTGCTTTATTTTTAGCATTTGCAAACGCCCACCATTCGCTTCCCTTGCTTACATGCCCTATCTCATCGCGCAATATTTCCTCAAGCACGGCAGAGATTTTGGCATTGATAGGACGCGGGGTTTCTAGCAGTTTTTTTCTCACAAAAGGATTTGCATCAAGCCCTTTTGCCTCTAGCCCACGATGAACCACGCCCATACGATAAATAAGATTTTCTGCTGTCGCGCTCATCGCCTCATATAGCCCAAAATGCGCCCTAAAATCCCCATACCCAAACCCAATCTCACCCAATAAATCGCGTAGTAAGAAAAAATGCCTAAACTCCTCATTTGCCACGCCTAGCCAATCTACATAATATTTTTTTGGCAAATGCCTAAAACGATAAGCAGAATCTAGTGCTAGTGAAATCGCACAAAATTCGATATGGGCAACAGAATGCAGGGTTTTTGCTAGGCTTGTGGTGGATTTTATGAAGTGGTGGCGATGGATTTTGCTAGGCTTTACTATCTCACAGGGCGAAAAATAAGCAAAATCTGTATTTATTGTTTCGCTATGGTTTAGCGTTGTTTTGTCAGCGCAAAAATCCTCATACAAATCCATAAAAAGCCCATAACGAGAATCTATATCTTCACAAAAAAGCACAGATTCTAGCCTAGCAAAAAAATCCATTTTTCCTCTTTTTTATTTTTTTATAGCGTTGTGGCAGTTGCTATATGGCATTTTAATCTAAAAAGAATTTTTACCAAACAAAACTAGCATTGCCAAAAACATATCTAGCACAAATCACAGATTTTAGGCATTATTTAAACATTAAATAAAGTTTATAAAAAAATACCGCACACAAAAGCACAAACCCAACAAGCCCTATAATTTCTATCGTGCCTAGTTGCATATTTTTGCCTATTATTATAGATTTTTATAGATTTTAGATTCACAAGATTTTGTAAATTTTGCTTTTTTTAAACGCTATGGCGTTGCGTTATTTTTTCGCTGCATTATCTGCCTCTCCCTCTCCTCTTCCTCGTCCTCCTCATAGTCGATGACTTTTTGTGGCTCGTAGTTAAAAAGCGACAAAGTTACGCCTGTGGTGGTGTTTTTAAATAGCACGCCCTCTTTTGTGCGGCGATAATAAATCATCTCGCCATTTTTTTGAAATCGTTGCACAAAAGCGTCATTTCCCTCCACGACTAGTCCTTCAGCGCGAAAAATATCCCTCCCAAACAAAATATCATCAAACAAATCCCCATAACTCACCTTGCCAAAAAATCGTTTTGCAGCAGGGATTTTGCGCACACAATCCCCCAAAATGCAGATTTTGCGCTTAGTTATCTCAATATTGCCGATACTCTTTCCCGCACCAAAAAGCTCAATAACAATCTCTTGCTTATCATTCACACCAAAAGTAGCATAATCATAGTAGCGAAACATTTTTGAGTTGATATAAAGAAGTTTTTTAGAAGTATTTTTAGGAGTGCTTTGGGCTTGGATTTTTGTTTGCCTTGTTTTGCCCTCTTTGCTTACAGGGCGATTTGCAAAAAAATCTTGCAATGCCCCCTTAGCGCAACCTGTGAGAAAAAAAGCCAACGCCACAATGCCTAAAATGCTAAACAATTTTTGACAAAAATGTCGGCTTTTTTGCAGATTTATAGGCTGTTGCTTTAGAGAAAAAATCCGCTGTGCTAAATGTTTCAAACTTATTCCCTTATGAAGTGATACAAGCATTTTTTGATAGCATTTGTGCAAAAATATTCATAGGATTTTCCTTAAAAGCTATTTTATAAACGCCACAATTACAACAAACCTTTTAAGGCAAAATCTAATAAGGCAAAATCTAAAAACTTAAAACCACAAATCCTAGCATCAAAAATGCTAATCAAAAATGCTAGAATCTGCTTAAAATCATTGCGTTATCTTATCGCCCACCCAAAGCGCGATACCACACGCGTCCATCAAGTTTTAGCTCCATTGTTACTTGGCATAGCCCCGCTTTGCAATCCACATTTACCACATCTGCACCACGCACGAGGGCTTGGACTTTTGCTTTTACGCTAGAGCTTGTTACAGCCATATTTTCCACGGTATCTTGTCCGTTTAGCTTGATTCCATACATTTTTTCACCCAAAAGTTTATACGCATCAATCATCGCAGCGCGTTTTGCAAGCGCGGTAGATTGGGCAGGGGAAATCGCATTTTGTGGCGCGACACCCGTGCCAACGACTTGCAATTCGATTAAGTTGCTAGGCGTTAGATTTGGGTTATTTTGGATAATAGGTTCTGCGCCTTTTGGCAATGGCGCACCATTTGCACCTAGCACATCGTCCTCATCATCATTTACAAGGTTACTTTGCAGTAACGCATTTGGTGGCATAGGCGTTTGCATAGGTGGATTGCCGATAATCGAAGTGCCACCAAAACTCGGTCTATCTAGCCCCACAGGCTGAAAATCTGCGCTAGGAGGCGTAAGCCCTACTTGATTTTGCGCTGGCGTGCAAGCCACCATCGCAAGTGCTGCCGCAAGGCTAGCTGATATGGTCCTAAACTTCTGTGTCCTGCTTGTCATTGGAAAATCCTTTGTGAAAAGTTAGCAAGGACGAAGCAAAACCTGTGCCAAAATTTTATGCCTATTTTATAAAAAGATAATTGCGCTATGATTTTGTTTAAAATGTTTTTTGCGCCATCTCGTATTTTCAATTAAAAACTAGATATAATTCATACCATAAAATTTTAGTAAAACATTGAGCAATCAATAACTTATGCCATCTTTAGAATAACAAAAATAGGACATAAATGAATAAAAAAATTAAGAATCTAATCGATAAAATCCACACTCAAAAGGCGTTTTTGAGCTTTGAGCTAACGCCTCCGCTAAGCGCGGACACAAGCGAATTTATCACCACAATCAAATCCGCGCTTGCACAAAACGCGCTTAGTGAGAATCTAGATTCCCAAAAAATGCCAACGCTAAGCGAAGCAATCGATGCGTTTGTCTGCACAGATTCTCCGCTGGCACGCTTTAAGCCTAGCTCGATTTTAAGCTCCATAAAGCTCCAAAACGCATTACAAAAACCCCTTATTTGCACGCTTTCAATGCGAGATAGAAACTCAATCGCGCTGTGCGGGGAGATTCTCGGGGCAAATGAATTTGATTTGCGTGCGTTTTTAGCCCTCACAGGCGACCCCATAAAGCTGGGCGATTGCGCGGAATCTAAGGGCGTGTTTGAGGAAAATTCGCTCAAACTCACGCGCATAATCGCGGATTTAAATTCTGGAATCGCGATAAATGGTAAGCCTCTAATCACGCGCCCACGCGAAATATTTGCCTTTAGCACGATAAATTCTTACGCCAACAACCCCGCCTCGCTCAAAACCAAACTTAAACGCAAGCTGACAAATGCGCCAATTTGCGCGTTTTTCACGCAGCCTATCTTTGCTAAGCAATCTGCGGAGTTTTTGCTAGAGGCGTTAGAGGAGGCAAAATGCGAGATTATCAATGATGCTAATAAAAAGCGTGAGGAGGCTTCTAGCCAACATTTGACACAGGAATCTAACCAAAATCTACCCCAAGAGTGCGCCCAAAACTTCGCAAATGCCAATCAAAACACCCAAATCATTTTTGGCTTTTTCCCCGTGCTTAGCTACCGCGTGGCAGTGTTTTTGCGCGATAAATTGCCCGGGGTGTATATCCCCAAAGATTGGCTAGAGAGGCTAGAATCTGCGAGCGCAAAAGGCAAGGAATACGAGAGAAAAATCGGGCTTGAGCTCTCGCGCAAAGTATGGGAAGATTTACGCACACTCCACCCCAAAATCCACTTTATGAGTAGCAATAATATCGCGCTTTTAGGGGAGTTTGTAAGACTGCCTAAAAATCCATAGAAAGTCGTAAGGCTTGATGATTTATGCAAAATGCCACACAAAAAACGAAGCAAAAAGCGCATTTTTTTACTTATACTAATAATGAGCTAGATTCTCTCAAGTCCAAAGATACAAGGCTTGCGGGTATGATTGAGAGAATCGGGCGCATCAAACGCGAGGTAGATAGCGACTTAATCGCAAGCGTGGTGCATCATATCATCGCCCAGCAAATCTCTACTAAAGCCCAAGAGAGCATTTGGGCGCGGTTTTGCGACAAATTTGGCGCAAAGGACAATGTGAAGCAAAAAGCTGGACAAAATTTACATAACAATTCAAGCAAAAACTCAAGGCAAAAAGCGCGAAATCTCGCACCACAATCTAAACTCAACATAGAATCTCTCATTAGCGCAGGTGTAGATAATTTGCGCTCTTGTGGGGTTTCAGCGCGCAAGGCAGAGTATATCATCGACTTTGCGCGCAAGGTGCAAGCGCGTGAGTTTGACATAGAGCGCGTGAAAAAAATGAGTGATAAAGAGGCGATAGATGAGCTAGTCAAACTGCGTGGGATTGGGGTTTGGACGGCGGAGATGATATTGCTTTTTTGCCTGCAGAGAAAGGATATTTTAAGCTATGATGATTTGGCACTGCAGCGTGCTCTAAAATTACTCTATGGGATAAATGGCGAGGGCAAACAGGGCAAAATCCCTAAAAATGTGTTTGAAACATATCGGGCGAAGTTTAGTCCTTATGGCAGTATCGCAAGCCTCTATCTGTGGGAAATCTCAAGCACAAAATTTGAGGTTTAGATTGTAAAAATACTTTGGAAGCAATGCGTTTTCAAAGTATTTAGCAGAGATTTTTTAGTCGGAATTTTTGATTTTATAAGGTGCAAATATGGCGACAAGTGCGGAGTTTAAAGATTTTGTCTTGGATAGATTGGAGCAGTGTGCGCGTGAGGGATTAAATAAGAATCTAGGTGGGGATTTTAGCTTTAGTGCGAGGAGAATGTTTGGCGAATATTGCGTGTATATTAAGGATTTGCGTGGCTTTGATGGCTGTGTGTCAGGCGAAAATGGAGGTAAAAAAGTGCTGTTTTTGCTCTGCGATGAGCAAGTCTTTATTAAAAAATACGAAGTTTTGGAGCAAATCGCGCAGGATTTTAGCGCGTATTTTTCGCTTGGATTCCCTTTTGAGGGTGCGAGGGAGCATTATATAATAGACATTGACAACACAGAATTGCTCTTTGCAATCATACAATCCACATTGCCGTTTTTGCCCGTGCCAAAAATCAAAAAACATAAAAGTAGTAAAAAGCGACTCTCTTAAGATTGAATCTCATATAAAGTAGCTTTAAATTATGATTGTGTCGATTGCGCCGATGAAAAACAAGTATATCACCACATAATAAAAAACTTTGCAAGAATTTAAGAGGCTAAGAGAATCAAAACCAAGATAGATTTTAAAAATAAAGGTTCTTAAAGGATTTTTTACTTCGCTTACGCTCTTAACTTTGCAAGAAGTTTAGATATTGAAGCGGTAAAAATATCAAAAATCACTCAAATTTCAGAGGTTACATTACTACGCTAAGATTTTTAAGCAAATTATAGAATCTTAATCGCGCAGGAATGTAAAAAAACTCTCTAAATTAAGCGGTAAAAATTGAAGTTGATGAGAGTGTTTTTTGACTAGCTTTACAACCACAAGCAGTGGATACAAAAACACACTGCCAAGCAAAACATAGCAAAAAAAAGAGATTGCCAAAAACAAAAAATCACATAAATAAAATTGAGAATGTTTTTGCTTTGTTTTACTCGCAACTGAAAGTAAAATGGGCTATGCAAAGATTTTATTAAACAAACTCAAAAGAATCAAAAAGGATGATTTTTGCTCCGCTTAAAAATATTCAATTTAGACATAATATTCAAATACAAAAACAGGATTTGTGTAAAATCTTATTAAAATTGATAAGAAAAAATCCCCATTTTTACGCTTTAGATTTTGCGAAAAACGCACGGAATCTAAAGCGCACGATAGCGACAAACAAAACCTTTGTCATGCCACGCAAGATTCTAGTATTTTTTCATTTCCAAGTCTCTTTTATCCAATGGTTCAAGCTCTATTTTGTAATCAACCAAAACTTCTGAATATGGCGTATCTAAATAAGCACCAAAACCACCAACTTCAGCCTCTCTAACAAAAAAATACCCAGATATATAGCCATAAGGTATTAGCTTGTCCTTATAGTCATTTTGGCATTTGGGTGAATTGTCATTAGAATAAGAATGTCCCCCATCGCCAATAACCCAAGCATATTTTTTATTGTTTTGAGATGAAAAAGGAATTACAATATAGCCATATTTTCCATAATCAGCCCTATATGACAATCCACCTTCTTCTATGTAAAATCCCTCTCGAAAATCTTCCGCTCCCATCACAAAATCAGCTATTTTGCCAACCGCAGTCATATCAAACACTTTATCATCTTCTTGCGTTCTTGGATTGTCCCCTATGTGGTCTATATAAGTGTCCCCAATGCCTATGGTATTGTCATACTCATATCCAAGCCATTTATCTATATGTTTGTCCATATTATAAAAAACGCTTTGGGTATAGTAACTTGATTTTTCTTCTTTAAGTTTTATTTCAGCCCTTTTTGGATTAAAACAATATCCAATATCAAGTCTAACAGGTTTATTTTCATTTTTACTCAAAAACTCCCATAGCTTATCCATATCCTGCTTTGTGCGGAT